>JACDHU010000314.1 GCA_013820865.1 Chloroflexota bacterium | reverse complement strand
GACGGACGGCCGCGGGCTGGGCGTCGCCGCCACACGTTGCTCTGCCGATGTGCTCGGAACAACCGCCAATATAGAAGCCGACGGACTGGCACCCAGCGCGCCAAGGGATTCCGGTCCGGCAAAGATCAGCGCGAGCAGCACGATCAACATTCCCGCCAGGAGCAGGATGACGCCGATGAGCCACGGCACCGCCTGTTCCGCGGTCGACGGGTGGTCATCCGGTGCATCATCGGTCTCGATGATGCTGTCGCCCATCGACGTGCGAACGGCGGCGCTCGATGGAGCCAGCTCCTCCGACGTCGTCGTCAAAGGGACCCAGGATCTCGGCAGCACCTGCGTCGAATCGCGACGATCCCACGGGTCCTCAATTGTCGCGGGCGGCAGATCCGGCTCCGTCGCGATCTCGGGTTCAGGCTGCGGCTGCGGTTCGGGCTCCGGCTGCGGTTCAGGCTCCGGCTGCGGTTCAGGCTCCGGCTGCGGTTCGGGCGCGGGCTCGGCCATCCAATCGGGAAGCTCTCCGCTCCGCGAGGGTACGAACGGCGGTTCGTCGGCGTCCCGGGCCGTGGCCGGATCTCCCCACGGATCACGATCCGGCATCCATGGCTCGGCGCGACTCCGCGGTTCATCGGCGATCGGCGCACGTTCCCATGACCGCGGTTGGACTGGCACCTCGGGCGCGCGATCCCAGGACCGGGCGGAGGGCAGCGCAGGCGAGGGATCGTCATCGGTCCACGACTCGGCCCATGGATCGCTCGATGGCATCGGCGGTTCTTCGACGACAACGTCATCGACGGGCGCAGCGGGGGCCGGCCAATCGCCCCATGCCGGTGATGCCCAATCAGTGCGCTGGGTCGCGTCGGAGGAATCAGGGCCAGGGGTGTCGCGATCCTCGGAGGGCCATTCCTCTTCGGGATCCGAAGACGACGGCCGGTCCCAGGGTCCGCTCATTTGCGGGCCTCGGCGGGTGCACGGCTCACCCCGGAATCATAGCGAAGGCTGACCACCATGATCCCGACCAGCACGAGCGCGGTACCGATGGCGAGACGCATGTCCATCAGCTCGCCCAGCAACAGCACGCCGATGGCGACGCCAACGACCGGGAAGATGTACGTGACCATTGATGCCATGGTCGCACCCAGGTGCTCGATGAGGAAGAAGAACAGCAGATACGCGATGAACGATCCAAGGACGCCGAGCCACACCACCGCGATGATCGTATCGAGCTGAACGGGAACGATCACACCACCATCAACCAGGAGCGCGAGGGCCCACATGTCGAGTGCGGCGAACAGGAGCGTGCCGCCGGCGACCACATACCGATGCGTCCGCTGGATCCGGTGGCGGGCGAACGAAGCTCCGACCGCATATGAGATTGCAGCGAGGACCACCGCCAATGCACCGATGAGGCCGGAGGCATCGGCCCGAAGCTCGAACTCCCGGCTGGCAAGGAGTGCCGTTCCGCCGAATCCGAGGACGAGGCCGATGACGCGCAGGGCGGTCACCGGCTCGGTCTTGAGCGCCACGCCTGCGATGACGAGGCTGAAGATGGGCACCAGCGAGTTGAGCACGGCAGCCGTGCCGGAGTCGATGAACTGCTCACCCCAGCTGATGAGGAAAATCGGAATCGCGGCGTTCACCGCGCCAAGCACGACGAGCGGCACCCACTCGCCCCAGCCGCGAGGCCATCGCACGCGCATCAAGGCCAGCATCCCGAGCATGGCGATGGCGCCGAGCGTCATCCGCCAGGCGACCAGGGTCGCGGGCGGAATCTCCTCGACGGCAATCTTGATCCAGGCGAACGACGAGCCCCAGATCAGACCGAGCAGCACAAAGGCCGCAGGCAGCAGCCAGCGGGAACGAGAAACCATGAGACCGAAGGCTACCCGACGCATCTATACGGCGCTCGGTGGCCGGCCCCGCTCACGGTTTGCACTCACGCGTAGGGCGTATGCTGCAAAGCACGATGCGCCGGCATTCTGTTTCCCTCTCGCAGCCCGTCGTCATCGCGGCCGCGGGTGTCATGCTCGCGCTGGCGGCCGTCTCGGTCGTGTATCGCCTGGCAGCCGGCTCCGACGGGACGCGGCCTGGATACGTCACCACCTCGCTGAACCAGGAGGGGCTCGAGGTCGCCCGACTTCCCGAGGCCGATACGCCACTTGCCGATGGTGACCTGGTCGTAGCCATCGAAGGCGTCCCTCTCGAGACGTGGGTGCTGGCCGATCGACAACGCCATGGCGTCTCGACGAGCGACACCGTCGCTTACGAGATCCGTCGCGGCGGCTCGGACCGCGAGGTCGCGGTGCCCCTGCGGCCGTACCCGCTCGGCGCGGTGCTACTCGAATCGTGGGGCACGCTGGCCTTCTGCGTGGCGACCCTGAGCGTGGCGTCGTACGTGTACGCCCGCCGCCCGCGCGCTCCCGGCTCCGCGCCGCTGCTGCTCCTCAGCAGTGGCCTGATCGGCAGTACCGTCCCGTGGCTCCTTGGCTTCCAGGCCATCGACCTGGCGCGCGGCACGGGGTTCTTGCTCTGGCTGGCTGGCGCGTTCGTGGTGTACGCGGTCTTCTGGAGCGCCAGCCTCCACTT
>JACDHU010000313.1 GCA_013820865.1 Chloroflexota bacterium | reverse complement strand
GCAGTCGCACCCGTTGCCTCGGCGCCTTCGCCGGCGGCTTCGATGACCGCGATGTCGGTGTTGTTCGGGACCGTCTCGCCTTCCTGGACCAGGATCTCGGTCAGGGTGCCTGCAAAGGGAGACGGCACCTCTGCGTTGACCTTGTCGGTGATGACCTCGACGATCGGCTCGTACTTGTCGACGTGATCGCCTGGCTTCTTGAGCCACTTGCCGATGGTTCCCTCGGCGACGCTCTCGCCGAGCTGCGGCATCTGGACCTTGGGCATTCAGCGGGCCTCCGGCACATGGCGGTCGTTCATCAGGGATGTAGTTTCGCGCATCGTGTCGAGTGGCGTCGGTTTGTGCACCGCGCCAGGGGTGCCCCGGGGCGTGGGACCGAGCCGCAAGGGGGCGGTGAGGCGGGGCCGTGAGGCCGGGCCGGGGCCGGGCCGGGGCCGTGAGGCCGGGCCGGGGCCGGCCGGGCCAGCGCCGGTCCCAGCGCAAGTGGCGGACAAGCGGGGCCAAGGATGATGACGCCGTGGACGACCAGCGCATTGGCCGGATCGTGCGCGCGCTGCGTCGCCGCCTGGGCTGGCGGCAAGTCGATCTGGCGCGACGGGCCGCCTGCTCCCAGACCATGGTTTCGCTGGTCGAGCGCGGCCACCTGAACCGCCTGCCGCTGCCCGTTGTGCGCAGGATCGTTGCCGCCCTCGATGCCACGCTGTTCATCGACGTGCGCTGGCGTGCCGGCGCGCTCGAGCGGCTCTTGGATGAGGATCATGCGGCGCTCGTGGAGCGTGTCGCGGAGCTGCTGCGGCGGATGGGCTGGATCGTTGAGGTCGAGGTCACGTACTCGGAGTACGGCGAGCGTGGCTCGTACGACATCATCGCCTTCCATCGGCCGCGGGAGGTCATCCTCGTCGTGGAGGTCAAGACGGACCTTGCCTCGATCGAGGCCACCTTTCGAAAGCTCGACGAGAAGGTGCGACTGGCGCGGCTCGTGGGGCAGAGGCGCTTCAGCTGGCCGACCGCGGCGGTCGCCAGGCTGGTCGCCATGCCGGAGGGCAGCACGCTGCGACGACGGGTGAGACGCCACGGCGCGCTTTTCGACCGAGTGCTGCCCCATCGCGCAGCCACCATTCGCCGTTGGCTCGCTGCGCCGAGCGGACCCATGGCAGGCCTGTGGTTCCTGTCACCCGGTGGTGGGACGACTCTTATCCGAAGGCGCGGCGGCCGCGAGCGTGTCCGCCGGCCAAAAGACACGCCAGCCAGTCGTCAGCACGCTATCTGACGACGATTTCGGGTTGCCGGGCGCGGTGAGGCGGGACGCGGTCGGATAAGAGTCGCGGCGCGACTACCTGATGGGAGCGGTGGCCGGGGGGCCGTGCGGGGCCGGCGCTCAGTACGCGGCGAGCCGCCTGACGGCGTCGGCAATGCGATCGGGGCTGGGCATGAACCAGTCCTCCAGGACGTGGTTGTAGGGGACGCCGGGGACGTCGGGGCCGGTCACTCGAACGATCGGGCCATCGAGGTGGTCGAAGGCTTCCTCGGCCAGGATGGCCGCGATCTCCGCGCCGTAGCCGCCGAAGCGGTTGTCCTCGTAGGCGATCACGCACTTGCCGGTCTTGGCCACAGAGCCCAGCAGCGTCTCGCCATCGAGTGGGCGCAGGGTTCGCAGGTCGACGACCTCGGCGGAGACGCCCTCCGACTCGAGCAGGTCGGCCGCCTCCAGGGCGTAGTAGGCCATCAGGCCGTAGCCGACGATCGTCACATCGGTGCCTTCGCGGGTCACCTTGGCCGAGCCGAGCGGGATGGTGTAGTCGGTGTCGGGCACGTCGCCGCGGACCGAGCGGTACATCTTCTTGTGCTCGAAGAAGAGCACCGGGTCGTCCGAGCGGACGGCCGAGCGGAGCAGGCCGCGGACGTCGTGTGGGGTCGAGGGAATGACGACCTTCAAGCCCGGAATGTGAGCGAAGAAGGCCTCGACCGACTGCGAGTGGTAAAGCGCACCGTGCACGCCGCCGCCGTAGGGCGCGCGGACGGTCATCGGCAGCGCCACCGCCCCGTTCGAGCGATAGCGCATGCGCGCCGCCTCGGACAGGATCTGGTTGAAGGCGGGGAAGATGAAGTCGGCGAACTGGATCTCAGGCACCGGCCGGATGCCGTTGACGGCCATCCCGATCGACGCGCCGATGATCAGCGACTCGGACAGCGGCGTGTCAAGCACGCGGTCGCCGCCGAACTCGTCGTAGAGCCCGTCGGTGGCAAGGAAAACGCCGCCCTTCTTGCCCACGTCCTCGCCCAGCACGACGATCGAGTCATCGCGCCGCATCTCCTCGGCCAGCGTTGAGCGGACAGCTTCGATGTAGGTCTGCACCGCCATCAGTCCGCCTCCTCCCGGATAGGACCGCCATCGCCCATGAAGCGGGCCGTGGTCCAGAGTGGATCGTCCATCCGGGCCGGCGGCGCGTCGGCATAGACGTGGAGCTGGGCCGTCTGGGGATCTGGCTCGACCTGCTCCTCGGCCCAGTCCGTGGCGTCCTCAACCACCTTGCGTGACTCGACCAGCATCTTCTCCTCGATCTCCTCATCGAGGTAGCCGACGT
>JACDHU010000312.1 GCA_013820865.1 Chloroflexota bacterium | reverse complement strand
GATCTCGCGACCATCCGCGACCGTCACGTGGAGGCGCCTGCCGTTGATCTCTGCCGATACGGCCCGTGGAGCACGCAAGGCCACGTCATTCACCGAAGAAGTCACTCCAACGCCTCAGAAGCTCGCTTTGATGCGCCACGACCAATCGCTCGATCCGGTTAATCTCGCGGTCAGTGTAGCCTTCGTTGTAGCGCAGCTCGACGGGCGCCAACCAGAACGCGGCCTCACGCTCCGCCGAAACGACATGGATGTGAGGCCGCTCGCCGATCTCCTGGTTCTCATGCGCCCAGAAGAGGAACCGGTAGCGACCCACCCGAAGGACCGTCGGCATACGCACCTTACGCTGTCCGGCGGGTGGTCCCATCATGGTCGGAAGTAGGTCGGCTCCCGATCGAATACTGTTGCCGTCCAGTCGCTGCCGGGAAGCCAGCCAGCTGTGGCGATCTATCCGCACCCATCGGACAGTCTGACGAAGGGGCCCTGAAACCGCTGCTTGGCGTTAGGCTAGTAATTGCCGGGCAGGCAATCTAGGGAGGGCACGCGGTTTGGCGCAGGCCACCATCGACAACCCGGTTATCAACTCGCCATTCGTCGAGCCGACGAGGCACTTCGTCATGTCGCCAGAGGGGCAGGCGACCGGCGAGATCGAGCCGCGGCGCAGGCCGTCGGAGTTCTTCGTCCCTGTCGCGCGGCCCAAGAAGGCGTCAGGCGCCCAGCTGTCGATGGACCAGTTCGGCCCGCCGACCCGGCAGCAGCCGAACGAGATCGTCAACGAGATCCGCCAATCGGTCGCTCGCTGGCGCGCTCAGGACTACCCGCACATCACCAGCGTCACGCGCGACCTGCTCGCCCATTGGCGCGATGACGAGCGCGAGCGACGCCTCTTCTTCTGCCAGATCGAGGCCGCCGAGACCGCCATCTACCTGACCGAGGCCGCCGAGAAGCTGGGCGACACCAAGGCGCTCAACGTCATCCGCGACGAGAACTCCGCCCACAACGGTGGGCTGCCGCGTTTCGCGTTCAAGATGGCCACCGGCTCCGGCAAGACCGTGCTCATGGCAATGCTGATCGGTTGGCAGGCACTCAACAAGCAGGCCAATCCGCAGGACCGCCGCTTCAGCGACAGGTTCCTGGTCGTCACGCCGGGCATCACCATCCGCGACCGCCTGCGCGTGCTCCTGCCCAACGACCCGGATAGCTACTACCGGTCAATGAACATCCTCACGCCGGAGCAGCTCGATCGCCTTCAGGCGGCCACCGTCGTCATCACCAACTACCACGCCTTCATCAGGCGCGAAAAGAACCAGGCCGCCAGTCTGACCAAGAAGGTCCTCGCGGGCGGCGTGGACGACGACCGGTTCAAGGAGACGCCGGCCGAGATGGTGCGTCGCGTATTACGCGTCTTCGGAAACGCCAGGAACATCGTTGTGCTCAACGACGAGGCACATCACTGCTACGCCCCGGCGCCCAAAGAGGCGGCAGAGGAAGCGGCCCTCGACGCCGACGAGAAGCAGCTTGCCAAGAAGGACCTGGAGGAAGCCCGCGTCTGGCTGTCCGGCCTTCAGGCGGTCACAGAAAAGCTCGGCATTCGCGCGGTCTACGACCTCTCCGCCACACCGTTCTTCCTGAAGGGTTCCGGATACGCCGAGGGCACGCTCTTCCCGTGGGTAGTCAGCGACTTCGGGCTGATGGACGCCATCGAGAGCGGCATCGTCAAGATCCCGCGCGTCCCTGTGAGCGACGACTCCATGACCGGCACCGGGCCCATGTACCGCGACCTCTGGCTCCGCGTGCGCGACGCGCTGCCGCGCAAGGGCATCAAGGACACGCCGATCGACGGCCAGCCGATCATCCCCAAGGAGCTCGAGGGCGCCCTGCGCTCCCTCTACGACGACTACGAGAAGGGCCACCAGGCATGGGCCGAGGCGGGCATGGGCACCCCGCCGGTGTTCATCGTCGTGTGCTCGAACACGGCAACCTCCAAGCTCGTCGCCGACTGGATCGCCGGTTGGGAGAAACCGCTGGATGACGGCACCAAGGTGATCGTGCCGGGCAACCTCGAACTCTTCAGCAACGAGCAGGACGGCCGTTTCCGTGACCGTCCCAACACGCTGCTCGTGGACTCAGCGCAACTCGATCGCGGCGACGCGCTGGACCCGGCCTTCGCGAAGGCTGCCAAGGCAGAGATCGACAAGTTCAAGCGCGAGTACGTCACGCGCTTCCCGGGCCGGTCGGCGGAGGACATCACCGACGAGGAGATCCTGCGCGAGGTGATGAACACCGTGGGCAAACGCGGCAAGCTGGGCGAGCACATCCGCTGTGTCGTGTCGGTGGCCATGCTGACCGAGGGCTGGGACGCCAATACCGTCACCCACATCCTGGGCATCCGCGCCTTCGGCACGCAGCTGCTGTGCGAGCAGGTGGTCGGCCGTGCCCTCCGCCGCGCGTCATACGACCCGAACCCGGACGGCATGTTCGAGCCCGAGTACGCCGAGGTCTACGGCGTGCCGTTCAGCTTCCTGTCCGTGTCCGGGAAGGGGAGGGTCAAGAAGCCCCGCTTCGTGCGCGAGGTCCGCGTGCTGCCGGAAAGGGCGGAGC
>JACDHU010000065.1 GCA_013820865.1 Chloroflexota bacterium | reverse complement strand
CGCGCCATCGGAGCGACCGTTCCCGATCTGGTGAGCTGGGAGTGGGCCAAGCGCGCGCGAAAGGGAAAGGCTCGCCTCGACTTCACCCAGAACGCCATCAACAAGACCCTGGTCGCGCCGTACAGCCCGCGACCGTCACCCGGCGCCCCGGTCAGCATGCCGATCAGCTGGGACGAGCTCGAAGACCCTGACCTGCGACCCGACAGCTGGACGATCCGGGACGTTGCTGAGCGCGTCGCCCAGGCCGGGGACCCGTTCGCCCAGGTCTTGACCGATGCGCAGGAGCTTCCGACCCTGGGCTAGTGGGCGGAATGAGGGTCAGTGGACTACCATGGCGGTGATGATTGATTCGCTTCTGACCCTGACCCCTGAGGCCCGCGAGAAGATCGACGGTGTCCGGAACTTCAACGAGTTCCCCGACGCCGTTCTGCGCGTCCGCGTGCTCGCCAAGGAGGGCCGCAGTTTCCGCTACGAGATCGCGCTCGAGGATCCGGGCGAGCGCAACTCCGATGACCTGTCAATCGATGCGAGTGGCCTCACCGTTGTGGTGGACCCGACCAGCGCGGCGGACCTCGCAGGGGCCGTGATCGCACTAGATGGCGCCGTCACCGGCGGCGGCCTGCGCATTGAAAATCCGAACGAGGGCTGGCAGGACCCGGTGGCGCGGGCCGTCCAAGACGTCCTCGACCAACAGATCAATCCCGGCGTGGGCACCCACGGGGGCACGGTCACGCTCGTTGATGTGAAGGACGGGACGGCGTTCATGCGCTTTGGCGGAGGGTGCCAGGGATGCTCAGCGGTCAGCCTGACGCTTAAGCAGGGCGTCGAGACGGCTATCCGAGCGGCGGTACCTTCCATTTCGGCCATCGTGGATGTCACCGATCACGAGGCAGGCGCCAATCCCTACTACCAGCAAGGGCACTAGGGAGAGGCGATCGGGGGACAGGCGAATCGCGGCCCGGCGCGGCTGGTCAGGCCGTCCGTTCTAACGCAGACGGGGGAAGTCGGCTCCGCCTGATGCCGCGGCGACGACCGAGACGATGCTGAGAACGCTCAGCGCGGCGGCGGTGCCAGCGACCATGAGGGATCGGAAGATTCGGTGAGTTCGCATCGGTGGTGTTCCTCGTACGGCACGACCGCGGGTGAGGCTGTGCGGTCGCTTTCGATACACCGTCGCGGGGGGACAACCATTCAACAATGCCCCATCCGTCCCGACAGGCGCGCCGCGGGCAGTACCATCGGCGGAACGGCGGTCAAGTGACGCTTGCCATGGGGTGTAGACTGCCGCCATGCCACGTACCAGAACGAGCGCTCGAGCCACCGAAAAGGATCGGGAGCTCGCCCGCCGTATCGGCCACCGAATTCGCGAGGCGCGACACCGGTCAGGACTCACGCAGCAGCAGCTCGCCGGGGAGCGCTATACAAAGGCATACGTCAGCGCACTCGAGACCGGGATCGCTCGTCCGTCGATGGTCGCGCTGAACTTTCTGTGCGAACGGCTTGGCCTGCCGGCCAGCCACTTCATCGACGAAGCGCACCCGACGTGGACGCGACTTGAAGTTGACATGCGCCTCGCGTCCGGAGACTGGCTGGCGGCCGTAGACGGCTATCGCGCGCTGCTCGATGACGGCCCGGATGACAGCCTCCGCGCGGGCCTCCTGCGCGGCATGGCGGAGGCCATGGCTCGTCTCGATCGCGGCAAGGACGCAATCGCCGCCGCATCCGAGGCCGGACGCCTGTACGCGGCCCAGGGACGCGACGCGGACGCCGCGCTGGCGCGGTATTGGCTGGCGTATGGCCTGTATCAAGCGGACAATGAGCCCGATGCGCGCAGCCTGCTCATCGCGCTGCTCGAACAGGTTCGTGCCGGCCTCCAGGTTGAGCCCGACTTCGAGATGCGACTCCTCACATCGCTGGCCGCGGTCGAGTCACATACCGGCCAGGCGACACGTGCCCTGTCGTACCTCGAGGAAGCACGCGGCCTGGCGGCTGATCTGGACGATCGGCGGCGGGCAGCGTTTCTGTTCAATCTCGCGGTCGGATATCGCGAGATTGGGGATTTCGAGGCGGCCATCCGCGCCGGGACGCAGGGAATGGCGCTTTACCGCGCGGCTGGTGCCGTGTTCGAGTCGGCCCGCATCGAGAACGATCTCGCGCTGGCGTATCTCGCGACCGGACAGACCGACCGCGCTCGGGAGCTGGCGCGGGGTGCTCGTACCCACATCGAAGAGACGGGCGATGCGCGTTGGCTGTCGCTCGTGATCGATACGGAAGCCCAGATTGCCCTCGCGTTCGGAGAAACCGAGGAGGCGCTGCGCCTATCCGGCGATGCGCATCGCTATGCGGAGGCATCGGGCAACGAGCCAGCGCGGCTGGCGTCCATCCTGACCGAGGCGCGCGCGCTGCGGCGCGCGGGGCGCGCGGACGAGGCGGAAGCACGCTTCGGGGACGCCGCCGGTATCGCGCGGTCGAGCCGCGTTCCGCAGCGATTGCGCGAGGTCCTCCGTGAATGGGCAGACCTGCGCGCCGACGCCGGGGACCACCGCGGCGCGTACGAACTCACGAGCGAGGCCCTAGCGGTCAATTAAGTGTTGACAGGTGTGGTCTGGTGCCCGTACGCTAGCCGGCGAGACGAGTCGGATGGGCACGCCGGCTTGCCTGATGGGATCGGAGATGGGGCACGTCTCCGATCCCTTTCCCTTTGCTTATGAATCGCCTGATGGGGACGGCGGGACAACGAGCTCGAAGGCACCTTCGGCGTACGGCGCCTCATCGGCGTCCAGGTAGAGCAGCATCAGGTATTCGCCCGCGCCAAATTTATCGATCAGGTCGACCGCGGGAACAACAAACGCGATGGCAGGGGCGCGCTCTTGGGGAACGCGTTGCTCGGTCGCTGCCTGGACCGTCTCGGCCGGCCCGCCGCCGGTGCGTCGCACTTCGACATACACCGCAACGGGCAGCGGACTTGGTCCGTCAACGGAATAGGCGAACGTGTCTCCGGCGGTAAATCGGTTTGTCGTTTCTGCTCCGACGGCGTCATCAGCGCCCAGTGCAGTCCCGAAGGCGATGACACGTGGATCAGCGCCACTGTCGGAGGCCGTTGCCGAGGGGCCAACGGTTATGCCATCGGCATTCCCGCCGAGGACGCGGAAGGCGACTGCAACGCCGATGATGAGAGCGATCGCGGCAACCCAGCCGGCGATGGTGCGTTGGCGCGGAGAGAGTCGAAGGCCTCGCTCATTTCCTGGCGCACGGGCCATGACCCGTGCGCGGCCGGAGCGCAGCCGTTGTCGCACGGACTAGGACCGCGTCTCGCAAGCGATGGTGCTCATCTGCACCGCCCACTCTAGCGAGACCGCGAGCAGCTAGGATGATGACGATGACACGGCGACTCTTCGTTTTCGACGACCCCGATCGATTCGTGGCGGGAACCATCGGCAAGGCGGGTGATCGGTCCTTCTACCTCCAGGCTCGCAAGGGAGGCGCCCTGGTCAGCGTCGGCCTGGAAAAGGTCCAGGTTGCTGCACTGGCGCAGCGCCTCGATGACCTGCTCGACGCCGTTGAGATTCCCGCCGGCGCGGTGGCGACCGATGACCGCGGACTCGAGGAGCCCGTCGTCGAGCTGTTTCGAGTGGGAGCCATGGCGCTGGCATGGGATGCCGCCAGCGAGGCGATCGTCATCGAGGCGCAAATGCCCACGCGCGACGGCGAGTATGTCGAACTGCCTGATCAGGCCGACGACGGCCCCGACCTGTTGCGAGTGCGGATCGGGCCAGCCGACGCGCGTGCATTCGTGGAGCGGGCCATGGTTCTCGTGACGTCGGGGCGCCCCGCGTGCCCCTACTGTGGCCAGCCGCTGGACGCGCATGGCCACTTCTGCCCCCAGGGCAACGCTTCGCTCAACTAGATGATTCGCGACCAGCTTGACCCTCCATTGCGCGTCGACTGGCTGGAAGCCTGTGAGCTGAACAACGGATCACCCGGTCGCTTGGGCATGACGTTTCTCCCGGGCAAGCACGGGGCGTCGCAGCTCTACCCTGGCCGCATTTATCGGCGCGACCTCGATCGCGACCTGGACACGTTGCGTGATGGCGGTGTCCGTCACTTGTTGCTTCTGGTCGAGGACACTGAACTGGCCCGCTGGGGCGACCTGGAGATCGTGGGCCGGGCGGCCGAGCACGGTGTGACGATCGATCGACACCCGCTTCCGGATGGGTCGGCGCCCCGCACCGTACGAGAGATGGATGACGTTCTTGCCGCACTCACCGACGCGCGAGGCTCCGGCGACGTGGCGGTCGCCTGCATGGGAGGTGTGGGACGCACGGGCACGGTCGTGGCCTGCGCGCTGGTGGCGGCCGGCAACCCGTCGTCGGACGCCATCGCCCGTGTCCGCGAGATCCGTCATCCCAGCGCCGTCGAGACCGATGAGCAGGTTGTCTTCGTTCAGGCGTACGAACGTCACATTGCCGCCCGTCGAACGGGATCGGCCAGGGTGGCGCCATGAGCGAGGTGGTCGCAGGCCAGGTAGCCGACGAGATCGGTGGGGCTGAAGACGGAGGCCCCGTCGATGAGCTGCATCGGTCAGAACATGCCGAAGCGGCGTGACAGCTCGGATGTCGGGATCACGGAGATGGCGACGGCGAAGCCGATGTTGACGGCTCCTCGAGGGGATCGGGTGCGCGCACGATCACCAGCGTCCAGGCACAGTCCGACTCGACCGTGACGAAGACCTGTCCGCGTACGCCCAGCGCCGCAAACGAACCCGGTTGGAGTGTGCCGGGGTCGACGCCGTTGCCGATCGTCGCGCGGATGGCCGGCACCGGGTCAGCCGAACCGGCGGCCAGCAGGACGGCGAACTCGCAACGGACCCGTTCGGGATCGGTCGCGATCCAGCGGATGGCGTGATCGCCGTCACCGATCTCGATCGGGCCGTACTGCGCGCTCCCGGTCTGATCGAAGGATGCGACGTAGGGCGTGTCATCGGGACTGGCCCCGATCGAGGCCAGGAAGGCATCGGGTTCGAAGCCGGCTGCGATCCAACCTTCGGTGAACTGCGGCTCGTCAGGATCGGCGTCGGTGACGAGGTACCAGCCGACCCCCTGTACGAAGATGGGTCCCATCACGACCTGGAGCTCAGAGCCGATGGGCAGCAGGCCGGTGACCACGCTGCTGGTCGTCCCCGGACGCTGCCGAACGCGCAGCCCGTCGAGGGTCGTCCGGATGCGCTCACCGGCGTTGAAGCGAGGCATCGCGGCCGCACTCGGCGTGGAATCCGGTGTCGGTGCCGCCGATGCCTCCATGGTCGGTACCGGTGTCGGGCTCGGACTCACCGAGAGGGTCGGAGATGAAGTCGGGGTGGCAAGCGGCGGAAGCGTGCAGCCGATCAACGCGCCGGCCAGCAGCAACGCGAACATGAATCGGCGAAGAGTACCCACGCCGCAAAGGGTAGCCGCTCACAAGCGGCCGGGTGACGCTACTCCTGACCGAGCGCCTGTCGCACGGACGGGGCCGATAGAACCAGCATGACGGCCGTCGGCAGCGCAAAGCCGAGCAGGAACACCGGATGCCAGGACGCGGTCATGACCGCCACGCCGGTACCGATGGCCACTACGACCTGGAGCAGCGCCGCGAGGGTCCAGGACCAGGGCCGGTGGCGGCGTGCCCCGCGTGATGCGATCGCAGCGAAGATGGCGACGCCGAATGAGGCAGCCGCGGCGAAGCGGATCATTTCCTCCGCGGCCCGCCCGATATCGCCGCCGAGGAAACCGCGCATGGCAGCGGCCAGCAGGCTCAGGAAGATTGCTAGGGCGAGCGTGGCGACGGCCTCGGATAGAAGAAGGACGCGAAGGACACCGACCATGGGTAGTCGAACGGCGTTGATGGCGGGGGGGCTGCGCTCGACGCGTGCGGCGCGAACAGTGGCACCCTGGACGTTGGCGGTCTGGACAGCATTCATGGACGAGAGTGTCGAGCGCCACGCCCGGGCGCCGATACCTACGAATGTCGGCCGTCCTCGTACGTCATGTGTCGCGTGCCGAGTCAGCGCGGCATCGGTCGTGCGGAGAGTCCCGCCATGAAGCGAGTCACGAGGGAGCCGGACCGCAGCCGCGCGCTGTCGGAGGTGCAGACGATGGCGTGGTTGCTGGACAACAGTATTCCAGTGCCGGGCACGGGCGGACGCCGTTTCGGCATCGACGCCCTCATCGGCCTGGTGCCCGTGGTCGGTGACCTCGTCAGCGGGAGCATCGGCCTCTTCGTCGTGTGGCGTGGGTCGCGCCTCCGCCTGCCACGGATCGTCGTGGCCAGGATGCTGGCAAACACGGCGCTCGACGTGATGGTCGGTGCCATCCCGCTCGCCGGCGATGCGTTCGACCTGTGGTTCAAGTCCAACACGCGCAACCTGAACCTGATGCGCCGATACCTCGAGCAACCCGACACGTCAACGCGCGGTGAGTGGATGGCATTCGCGGTAATGGCAGCCATCGTCCTCGCCGTGGTGCTCCTGCTCGGCTGGCTCCTCGTGTCGATTGTCGGGGAGATCGTCAGTCTCTTCGGTTAGCGGTCCCGGTGGCGGGCCAAACTTCGCTCGGCGAGCTGCACGACCTCTTGGCGGATGACCGCTGGCGCGAGGACCTCGACCGCGTCCCCCAGTGCGACAAGGCGTCCGGGCACCTCCGCTGGCCAATCGATCGTGATCCTCAGCGCCTGCCAGTCGTCCGGGTCCACTTCGTCCGAGCGTATGGCAGCGCGAACGGCCCGCCAACCCACCAGGTCGGCGAGCAAGCCAATCGCATCCGGGTGGATGCGCAGCGACACTTCGACCGCCGGTACGTCCCGCTCATAGGCGGCGCTCGACTCGGCCCAGTGCGCAGCAAGGTCGAAGCCCGGCGGACGCTCGAACGCGTGTTCCGTAGCCGATGCCGACATGATTCGCGAGACGCGATAGGTACGGACCTCGCCATCGGCGAGTGCCACGACGTACCAGATGCCGCCCTTGAGAACGAGCCCCAGGGGATCGAGCGCTCGCGCGACCGGGCCGCCGTGGCGCCGGTAGGTGAGAGCAATCCGCCGTTCATTCCACACCGCATCCGCGAGTACGGCGAGGTGGGGCACCGCCTCCCCGGCTTGAAACCAGCCAGCAACGTCGAGGTGAAAGCGTTCGACCAATCGCGATGCCCGCGTTCGCAGCTCAGTTGGTAATGCGGCGAGGACCTTGAGACGCGCGGCTGCCATGACGGTTCCGAGTCCCAGCTCGGCCGCAGGACCCGGCATTCCGGAGAGGAAGAGCGCCTCCGCCTCGTCGCCGGTCAGACCGGTGAGCCGAGTCCGATAGCCGTCCATCAGCTGCATTCCGCCCTGCGGCCCGCGCTCGGCGTAGATCGGCACGCCCGCGGCGCTCAGGGCATCGACGTCACGGTGGATCGTGCGTTCGGAGACCTCGAGCTCCCTTGCCAGGGCGGCCGCGGTCATCCGGCCCCGGGCCTGCAGCATGAGCAGGAGCTGAACGAGTCGTGAGGCGCGCATATGCTGCGCAGGATACGCACCGAACGCCGATGCGGTCGCGTCTCCCCTAAGGGCTGTGGAGGAAGGCGGCCACCTGGTCGAGTGCCGCGTCAAGAACCTTGTCGAGGCCGTGCCCGACGCCGGGAAACGTCACAAGCTTCGCGTTCGGCAACCGACGGACCGCAGATCGCAGGAGGTCGAGACGCGCGAACGGGTCGGACTCGCCGGACAGAAGCAGCACCGAGCATCGAATCCGCGGCCAGTGTCGGGTACGCTCGTCCCACGCCTCGTGTCGTCCCGGCGCGTGGAGCGGGTACGACATGAGCACCAGGCCCGTGATCTCCGCATCAGCCGCCAATAGTGACGCGACACGGCCGCCGAACGAATGCCCCCCGATGGCCACGCCCGAGCCGGCAGCCGCCAGGGCGGTTGCGTATACCGGGATCGCCCGCTCGGCCCTGCCGCGCGGGAGCTCAACCAGGGAGACCGTCAGGCCACGGGCCTCGAGGCCGGAGCGGTGGGCCGTAAGCCGTTCGATCGAGCCAGAGGCGCCGGGGGCGAGGAGGAGGTGCGTGGCCGGCATCGGCGCAAGGATACGCGTCTACTGGAGCTCCCAGATGAACTGGCGCGGTACCTTGCCGCTGGCATCGATCTGTGCGGCCATGTCGCGCCCGACGTAGCGGTAGTGCCATGGCTCGTAGTCGTAGCAGGTGAGATCGTACGAATGTCGGGGGATAGCTCATCACGAAGCCGTAGCGCCACGCGTTATCCGCCATCCACGTTCCGGCCGGCGTCGAGGCCCAATCGGCGTATTCCCACGGTGCCTGCCCGCCCTCGCTGGTGACGTCGATCGCGGTTCCGAGCTGGGTTCGGAATGCCCGGCGCGAGCGCTCGTGCGC
>JACDHU010000064.1 GCA_013820865.1 Chloroflexota bacterium | reverse complement strand
CGTGACGACACGAAGGCCGCTGGGCAGGACGGTCCGATCGTGTGCCAGAGCGGTCAGGGCACGAGGCCGGGCGGGCGCCGGCGTGGCCGTCACGCGGAGTCCTCGTCCTCGTCGCCGCGCTCGCCGTCGGCGTCCGCATCGGCTGACATGAGCAGCTCCATCTGGATGAACCGCAGATCTCGCGCCAGCTCGTCGGCGTCGCGCGGCAGTGGCCGCCCGGTCTCGGTCTCCAGTTGAGCCTCCACATCGAGGCCTAGGCGCGGCGCGCCGCTCGCCGCGAATTCAATGACCACGCGCTCGTTCCCGATGGTCAGGGTGTACATGAGGAGCTGCTCCGACGTCGTGTCGAACTGAAGGTAGTCGAAGGAGTCGAGATTGAGGCAGATCGCCAACGGCGTGAAGTACGACGCGATCTCCGGGTGGTCGACCACGATTCGCTCTACCCACCCTGTGCCGCTGGACTCGACTCGCACGCCGCGATGGTAGGTATAGCTGACCGTCTGCTTCAGCAGCGGTCGCAGGATGTTGTACATGTCGCTCTTGGCGGTCACGACGCCGGTATTGATGTAGAGCTTGGCGGGGGCGTCGGACATCGGCTCGTTCAGGTTGCGGGTCGTCGGCGAGTCTAGCATCGGCGGCATCGGTGCGACCGGCTGCTACGATACGCGCCGTGAAGCTGCTGGCGGCCGACATCGGCAACACGAACGTGACGATCGGCCTCTTCGAGGACGATCGATTGACGCGCTCCTGGCGCGTCATCACGCGCGCCAACGCCACAGCCGACGAAGTCGCCGCGATGCTCACCGGACTGCTGGCGCTGGATGCGCATCGCCTCGACGAGCTCGATGCGATCGCCATCGCCAGCGTCGTTCCACCGCTGACCGAGACGTGGGAGCGGCTCGCCACCGAGCGCATCGGCGTCGATCCGGCCATCCTCGACGCGTCCACCCTCGAGGACATCCTGGAGATTCGCATCGACCGCGCGTCGGAAGCCGGGGCTGACCGCCTGGCCAACGCATTGGCGGCGCGCATCGAGTTCGGTGGGCCAGCCATCGTCATCGACCTCGGCACGAGCACCAACTTCGATCTGGTTGATGCCGATGGCGCCTACATCGGCGGCGCCATCGCACCGGGCATGGGGTTGAGCCTCGAGGCGTTGGTCGGGCGTGCCAGCAAGCTGCCCCGCATCGAGCTTCGCCGCCCGCCCTCGGCCATCGGCACCAATACCGTGCACGCCATGCAATCCGGGGCCGTACTCGGGTATATCGGCCTCGTCAGTGGCCTCCTGACGGCCCTGCGCACCGAGCTCGCCGAGCGGTCGCCGGCGGACAGCCGCGTGACCGTCATCGCGACCGGTGGCTACACCCATCAGCCGTGGCTGCGCGAGGTGTCAGGCATCGACGCGGTCGAGCCGGACCTTACCCTGCGCGGCATCGGCTATGCATGGTCCGCCCTTCGGGACCGGGAGCGCACGAGCGCACGGACGGCTGACCGATGATGGAGGGCGCCGGAGCGCTGGCCGGTCGGCGGATCGTCGTCGGCGTGTCCGGCAGCATCGCCGCCTACAAGGCAGTGACACTCGTTCGGCTGCTGAGCGAACGCGGCGCCGTGGTCGACGTCGCGATGACCGCCGCCGCGACCCGTTTCGTCGGGCCGCTGACGTTCGCCAGCCTTACCCACCGGCCAGTGCTCGATAATGTCTTCGAGCTCGATGCCGATCAGCAGATCGCGCACATCGAGCTCGCCGAAGCGGCGGACGCCATCGTCCTGGCCCCGGCCACGGCCAACCTTCTCGGCCAGCTCGCGGCCGGACTGGTGAGCGACGCGGTGACGGCCATCGCCTGCGCCAGCCGCGCACCCGTGATCGTGGCCCCGGCCATGGACGCCGGCATGTGGACCAACCCGGCCACCCAGCGCAATGTCGCCACCCTGCGCGACTTCGGCTATCTCATCGTCGAGCCGGAGGTCGGCACGCTGGCGAGCGGCCTGACCGGGGTCGGCCGGTTGGCGGAGCCGCCAACGATCCTGGACGCCGTCGAGCGCCTTTTCGCGCGCGCTGGCGATCTCGAGGGGCTGCACGTCGTGGTCAGCGCCGGCGGGACCCGCGAGCCGCTCGATCCGGTTCGCTTCATCGGCAACCGCAGCAGCGGCAAGATGGGCGCCGCCATCGCCGAGGCCGCCCGCGACCGGGGCGCGAGCGTGACCCTGATCGCCGGTGCCATGAGTGTCACTCCCCCCCGTGGGGTGACCGTCGTCGACGCCACCACCGCCGCCGCCATGCGCGAGTCGGTGCTGCGCGCCGCTCCGCAGGCTGACATCCTGGTCATGGCCGCGGCCATCGCCGACTTTGCGCCCGCGCGGGCCAGCCAGCACAAGATCAAGCGATCCGGCGCGAACCTTCAGATCGAGCTGGTCCCGAACCCCGACATCGTGGCCGAAGTTGGCGAGATGCCCGATGACGTCCGGCCGTTCCTCATCGGCTTCGCGGCCGAATCGGACGACCTCGAGACGAACGCCGCCGCAAAGCTGCGCGACAAGGGGCTCGACCTCATCGTCGGCAACGTGGTGGGCGGGCCGTTCGACGCCATCGGCTCCGACGAGAACAAGGTCACCGTCTTCGCCGCCGAGGGAGCCCTGAGCGATTGGCCGATGCTTCCCAAGCGCCAGGTCGCGGAGCGGCTGTGGGACCTGATCGCGGACCGCTACCGCCACGCGCGCGGCATGGCCGAAGGCGCCGAGACCGGTCGCGGACGCCGCCGGTCGTGATCGTCGTCCACGGCGCTGACGAACTGCGCGAGGCCATCGTGCAGCGCCGGATCGCCGGTGACAGCGTCGGATTCGTGCCGACCATGGGCATGCTGCACGATGGGCAGCTTTCACTGGTGCGCCGCGCCCACATCGAGAACGGCTGCGTCGTCGTGTCGAGCTTCACGAATCCCGGGTCGTTCACGTCGCTGGACGAGGGATCACCAGGCACGCGCGATCATGTCCGCGACCTGGCCCTGTTCGAGCACGCGGACGCCGATATCTGTTTCATTCCAGACGTGGCAACCCTCTACCCGCCACAGGACACCACACGCGTCACGGTCGAGGGCCTGACCCGCCAACTCGAGGGGGCGTCGCGACCGGGCCATCTGGACGGACTGACGACTGTCATGCTCAAGCTGCTTCACCTGGTCGGCCCCGCCCGGCTGTACCTCGGGCAGCGCCATGCGCAGCAGGTCGTCATCGTGCGCCGCATGCTGCGTGACCTGTTCCTCAACATCGAGCTCGTCATCTGCCCGACCATCCGAGAGGATGATGGCCTGGCCCTTTCGAGCGCGAACGCCCAGCTGGGGATCGAGGAACGTCATGCCGCCGCCTGCCTGTTCAGCGCCCTGACCGCGGCCAAGGAGGCGTATGACGCCGGCGAGCGATCCGCCGAGGTGCTGCGTTGGCGCATGACCGAGGTCCTATCGAACGAGCCGAAGGCGCGGATCGACTACGTCAGCGTGGCCGATGCATTTTCGCTGGCCGAGCTTCAGCGCGTGACCGGCCCGGCGCTGGCCCTGATCGCGGTCGGCATCTCGCGCATCCGACTGACCGACAACATGCCACTTGCCTGGGACGTAGCGTAGCGCCGAAGGTACTAGTGCGGTCCGCCCGCGCGTTCGTATGATCGCAGAGTCACCGCGACGCCGGCCGCCCGCGGCCGTGCACGTTGCAGGTGCATGGGAGGCCGGCGGGTGCCCACGTCCGGCCTCCCTTCACTTTGCTCAGATCCGTTCGAGCAGCGCGTCCATGTCGAGCGCACCGTCCACCAGCCTGATAATCGTCTCAATTTTCTCCACGTCCGATGCATGCGTCTTCACCAGGATCTCGTCGACCGCCTGGGCGGTGCGATAGGTATCGGTCGCAACCAGGTAGGTGAAGATCTTGCCAGCCCGCAGCTTCTCCACCACCGTATCCGACGGCCGGAAGCCGCCGGTCAGGATGACGCCGATCACCCTGGGCGTCGCCCCTGCGGCACCAGTGGTCGCGATCGCCGCCAAAATCAGATCCTCGCGGTCTCCCGGCGTGATCAACAGGGTGCGATCGCGCAGCAGCTCCATGGCATGGCCGGCCTGCATGGCACCGATGGCCACCCAGCCAATCGTCTGCCCCGGCGTCGCCTCGCCGCTGATCAGCTCGCCAGCGAGGTGGGTGCCGATCAGCTCCAGCGACGGATTCGCCAGCATCTCCGAGTAGCCGATGCAGCCCAGCAGCTCCACCCCGTGCTGCGCCAGGCCGCGCGCCAGAATTTCCGGCAGATCCGGGTGCGACACCATGTCGACCTTGTTGACAACGGCGCCAATGACCCGCACGCCGTGCGCCGCGAACAGTGCGCAGTTGAGCACGATCTCGTCGATCGGCCGCCCGACGCCACCTTCAGACACGATGATCACCGGGGCGTCGAGCATGGCCGCCGCCCGCGCGTTCGAAAGCCCGATCACCGCCCCAACGCCGGCGTGGCCGGTGCCCTCGATCACGACGATGTCCTTGCCCTCGGCGACCCTGTCGTACGCCGCGCGCACCTGAGCCTCGAGATCATCGCCGATGCGACCCATGATGAAATCGGTCGTAAAGCGGCGTGGCAGCGTCACCGGCGACATGTCGTTGAGCGCGTCGGGAAGGTCGAAGACCTCGCTCATCAGGACGGCATCCTCGTCGGCGCGGGTGCCGTCGACCACCAGGTAGCGCTGCCCGACCGGCTTCATGAAGCCGAGCCGCAGGTGGCGGTCACGAATTGCGGCGAGCAGCCCGAGACTCGTCGTCGTCTTGCCCCGGTTCTGTCCCGTGGCGGCCAGGAAGACCCGTCGCGCCGATCCCCGTGTGCCCACCGGCGGTTACGAGCGGGGCTTGGTGCGGCGCTCCACCAGGTCGACGCCCTCGCGCAGGCGCCCGACGAGCTCGGCGTCGAGCATGTCGGAATCGAGGTGTTCACCAAGCCGCTCGAGCATGTCGGCAGCGACGGCGAGAAGCACGTCCGCATCGGCGATGAAGAACTGTGGCTCGTTGTTGTAGCGCACCAGCGTCAAGCGACCCTGGAGGGTCGTGCCGGAATCGGTGTGCGACAGCTGCGTCCCGAAGTTGTGGCCCTGGATGCCATCGGGGTTATTGAGGAAGTTGAGCGCGTTGTCGATGACCAGCCCGAAGCGGGCGCGCCAGCTCACCAGCCGCTCCTGGACGTCCGGCGGCACGCCCATCTCGCCGAGCTCCTCGAAGACACCGCGATCGACGGTGAGGAGTCCGACCAGCGTCGAGCCGGCGCGACCGCCGAGCATCACCTGGAGGGAGCGCTCGAGCGTGAAGACATCCGCGTCGAAGCGGGGGCTGGTCGTGACCTCGGCAAGGAGGTCCTCGACGTTGTCGAGCTGGCCGGGATCGGCGATCGCATTGGCCAGCGTATGGATCTCCTCCCGGAACAGGAATCGCTCTTCGTGGTCGAGCATCAGGGTCTCCTAGGGGTAGAGGCCGCGCAGCGTGGTTGCCTCGGCGACCCGGGCAACAGCCACCATGTAGGCCGCCGTGCGCATGTCGACCTCGTGCTGATCACTCATGGCACGGACTGCCTCGAACGCGCGATCCATGATGCCCTTGAGGCTCTCGTTGATGCGCTCCTCGGTCCAGAAGAAGCTCTGCATATCCTGGACCCATTCGAAGTAGCTGACCGTCACGCCGCCCGCGTTGCACAGGATGTCCGGGATGACGAAGACGCCACGATCGAACAGGACCTCGTCCGCGTCCGGCGTCGTTGGTCCGTTGGCGGCCTCGGCCACGACTTTGGCGCGGATGCGCGGGGCATTGTTGCGTGTGATCTGGTTCTCAAGGGCCGCCGGGACGAGGATGTCGCAGTCGACCTCGAGGATCTCCTGGTTGTTGATGTCGCTGGAACCGGGGAAACCGACAACCGTGCCGTGCTCCCGCTTCCAGGCCGATACCTTCGCCGGATCGAGGCCGGCGTCATTGAGGATGCCGCCCTGCGAGTCGCTGACGGCCACGATGCGGCAGCCCTGCTCGGCGAGCAGCGTGGCGGCGATGCTGCCGGCATTTCCGTATCCCTGGATGGCGACGCGGGCGTCCGTCAGTGGTTGACTCTTGGCCTCGGCCCACTTGAGCAGCGTGAAGACGGCCCCGCGCGCGGTCGCCTCGTTACGTCCGAGAGATCCACCGACGCTGATCGGCTTGCCGGTCACGACGCCGTGCACGGTGTAGCCGCGGTGCATCGAGTACGTGTCCATCATCCACGCCATGGTCTGCGCATTTGTGTTCACGTCAGGCGCCGGGATGTCCCGGTCCGGGCCGATCAACGGGCTGATCTCGGTCGTGAAACGTCGCGTGAGCCCCTCGACCTCGCGAATGGAGAGCTTCTTGGGATCGACCACGACGCCGCCCTTTGCCCCGCCGTATGGAATGTTGACGCAGGCGCACTTCCAGCTCATCCACATCGCCAGCGCGCGCACCTCGTCCAGCGTCACATCCTGGTGATAGCGGATGCCGCCCTTGCCGGGGCCACGGCTGACGTTGTGCTGCACGCGGTGGCCGGTGAAGACCGACACGCTGCCATCGTCCATGGTGACCGGGAAGTTGACGGTCAGCTCACGCTGAGGGACCCGCAGCACACGGCGCATATCCTCGTCGAGGTCGAGCTTGTCGGCGGCATGGTCGAACTGGGACTGGGCGACGGCCCAGATGTTCGGAGCCTCCGCCACCGGATTCTGGCTGGCCATCAGGTGCGCTGAGTGCCTCCTGTATGCGATCGCGACGCCGGCGCCTCTGCTTTTTTTCAGAAGCAGGCCGTTCGCGGTGACGGTTGCCGATTCTAGCGCACCGCCCGACGGCGAGGCCCGATTGCTCATGCGCCATCTCCGCACCGATCTGCCGTGCGGCCGGCAGCGTCAGAGCGTCTCGACCGCCATGGCCACCGCTCCGCCGCCGCCGAGGCAGAGGGTTGCCAGGCCGCGACCACCGCCACGTCGTCGCAGCTCATATAGCAGCGTCGTCAGCACCCGAGCGCCAGATGCACCGATGGGGTGGCCGAGCGCGATGGCACCACCGTTGACGTTCACACGGTCCCAGTCGAAGCCGAGCTCGTTGCCATCGGCCAGGACCTGGGCGGCAAAGGCCTCGTTGATCTCGATCAGGTCGAAGTCATTGATCGAACCTCCCACGCGCTCAAGGAGCCGACGCACGCCTCTGATGGGCGCCTCGAACAGCCACTCCGGAGCCACGTCCGCCTGCGCATAGCCGATGATCCGGGCGATCGGCTGCGCACCGCCCGCTCCCTCAGCGGAGCCGACGACCAGCGCGGCCGCACCGTCGGTGATGCCCGGGGCATTGCCGGCCGTGACCGATCCACCCTCCGACTGAAAGGCCGGCTTCAGCTTCGCCAGCGCTTCCGGCGAGGAATCGGCGCGTGGACCCTCATCGGCCGAGACGGCGGTGTCACCTTTCTTACCCGGAACGGTGACCGTGACGATCTCGTCGTCGAAGCGCCCCGCTTCCTGGGCCGCGATGGCGCGCTGGTGGGAGCGGAGCGCGAATGCGTCCTGCGCCTCGCGCGTAACGTCGTGCTTGGCGGCCACGCGCTCGGCGTGGATGCCCATATGCACGTCGCAGGTCGAGCACCACAGCCCATCATGCACGGTCGAGTCGACGAGCGTCCCATCACCCAGCCGATAGCCGGTGCGTGCCTGCGGCAGCAGGTAGGGAGCCATATTCATACTTTCCATGCCACCGGCCACGATGAGCTCGGCATCGCCGGCGCGAATGGCCGATGCGCCAATCATCACCGCCTTGAGCCCGGATCCGCACACCTTGTTGATGGTCGTCGCGCTGACGCCATTGGGCAGGCCGGCTTTCAGCGCCGCCTGGCGCGCGGGTGCCTGCCCCACACCGGCCTGGAGCACCTGGCCCATGATCGCCTCATCCACGTTCGCGGGGTCGATCCCCGCCCGCTCCACGGCAGCGCGGATCGCGATGGCGCCGAGCTCTGTGGCGGGAGTCGTGGAAAGGGCGCCACCGAACTTCCCGATCGGAGTCCTGGCCGCGGAGAGGATGTACACGTCACGCATGGTCAGTCGCCGGCGCCCTTCTCGTCGAAGAGGTAGGCGATCTGGTCCTTCCAGTTCACCTGCACGACGCGCATCTTCGTCTTGAGCGTTGGCGTCAGCTCCCCGTCCTCCTCCGTCAAGGCACGCGGCAGGAGGGCGGTGCGCCGCGGCCGCTCGTAGATGGCAAAGCCGTCCAGTGAGCGCTTCACCTCGCCGTCCATGAGCTTCTGGACCTCCTTGCGCTCGATGATCTGCTCGGGAGCCATCGATTCGATGCCGTTCGCCGCAGCCCAGGCCGCAAGCGACTCAAAGTCCGGGGCGATCAGGGCACCGGTATAGGCC
>JACDHU010000311.1 GCA_013820865.1 Chloroflexota bacterium | reverse complement strand
CCCTGACTCTGACGCTGATCGGGGCATGCAGCGCGGCGCCGGTAACACCGTCAGCTCCGGCGCCATCGCCCATGACTGGCGCACCACCCTCGGCCTCATCATCGGCGTCAGTGGTGCCCAGTGTGGGCTCCTCGCCACTGGTCAGCCGTCCGACGGGCGCCACGGACGTCGTCCTGCAAATGCACCGCCGCGGCGGCTTCCTGTGGCCAGGGACGACCGTCGACCTGCCACCGACCTTCACTCTCTACGGCGACGGCACGGTCATCTACGGTGACGCCGATGCGCTCGCCGGGAACGATCCGCGACGCGGGCTGCGCGTGGCGCGGATGGACGAGGAGCAGATCGCCGCACTCATCGCCTTCGCACTGGATCCTGGCGGACTGGCCGAGGCGGCGGCGGTTTATGACGACGTACCCGTCGCCGACGCGACCAGCATCACGTTCGCCGTCAATGCGACCGGTACGCCGAAGACGGTGTCGGTGTACGCGCTGGACGACGGTCTCGACGAGCCGGGGCCCGAAACGGCGCATCGTCAGCGCTTCCTGCAGCTCTTCGAGTTGCTCAACTCGTTTGCCGACCAGGTCGCCAGGGGCAACGCAAGCGACGCAGGCCCGTACGAACCAATGGCATACCGGGCGACGCTCTTTCGGGACGAATTCGACGAGCTGCAGGTCACCGGTGAGTGGCCATGGGACGATCTCGAACCGGCCGACTTCGAGCGAGATCAGAGTGGGTCCGGCGCAGGAGTGATCACGCCGGCACAGGCCGAGGCGCTGGCCCGAGTGGCAGCCGGCGACATGGGCGACCCGGTGGTGATCGGTCCCGATGGGGCGACGTATCTGATCCGCCTCCGCCCGCTGCTCGCCGATGAGATCGAGTGATCACCTATACTTCGCGCTCGACACGGGGCGATAGCTCAGTTGGAAGAGCATCTGCATGGCATGCAGAAGGTCCGGGGTTCGAGCCCCCGTCGCTCCACCAGTCCTCGTTTCGCATGGTCGCGCACGCTTTCCGGAGTCACGGCTGCCCGCGGGCATTGTCAGGCGCGTCTGCCATGGAGCCGGTCACCCGGCGCGGCCGGCCCATCGAAGGACGCGAAGCGCGCGGTGCGTGATCCATCGGCTGGGCTGTCCTTCGGCCTCACCCGCCTCCACGAGCAGCTTCTCGTGGTATGCGTGGTCAAGCGGCCATCGGCCCTCGGCGTCACGTTTCGACTCGACAATGTCGAGCGCCCCGGTCATCCGTCCGTCGGGCTCGGACGTCGCAGCGCGAAAGTAGTCGAGCGCGCGCACTACGTCGTAGTTCCACGAGTGCGGGAACCCCGCCTTCAGCCAGCGCCTCTGCGGGATCTCACCGTCCGATAGTCGGTGCAGCAGGCGCCGTTCGAGCAGGTACTCCCCGCCGCGCTGTCGGGCGGCCGTCACGTCTGTGTCCGCGCCCGTCGCGCTTTCGTACTCGAGCAGGCCCTCGAGGACGTTGATCGTCGTGTCGAACGAACCGCGGTTTGAGCCATTCTCCTGCTCGCAGTTCCAGCCGCCATCGGCCATCTGCTCCGTCAGCAGCCGGTCCACGATGCCCCGCACGTCCTGGCCGAAATACGCCCCGATCCCGACGACCCGCCCGTTGATGCACGGCTCGACCTCGCCCTCCCAGAACCGAAGGTTCTCGTCATAGTCCCAGCGGGCGGCCTCGTGGACCGGCGCGATGGCCCGCCTCGCCTCGTCGCTCCCGGGGTCGAGGCCAAGGAGGTAGAGCAGGTGCAGCGTATCGAACGTGCCCATTCCCCGGGGGAAGAATGTGCCGCCGCCCCACCTCCCGTCGGCGTCCTGCGACGCGAGAACCTGCGCGCCCCAGCCCTCGCGCGCCACCCGCGCGCGCTCGGCCGCCACCTCGTCGGCGGGTGCATCCGTCAGATCGCGCATGACCTGCCAGCGGATGGACGGGTCCGAGTCGAGCAGCCAGTCGATGGGCATTCCGTCGGTGTCGTTCATCGGCCAATCGTAACTTGCGTCACGATCCGCCCTTGCCGAACGGACCGGGGCTCTTCGCGTAACATGGCCACACGATGGCGCAGCATGGGATGATCAACCGCCGCACGAGCGACAGCCTCGGCCTTAGCGGGGTCGCCGGCTTCTAGAGCCGCGCGGCCCGAACCGGATCGTCCCTCTCCGCCGCCTCGCGGAGCCCCCTTCCCAGCCGGGAGACCGTGCCATGAAGCCTGTCCGCATCGAGCGCTACCAGCCAACCGAGATCGAGCCGCGCTGGCAGCAGCGCTGGGACGAGCTCGACCTGTACCGGACCGACCTGCACGACGACAGCCGGCCCAAGTTCTACCTGCTGACGCAGTATCCCTATCCCTCGGGCGACCTGCACATCGGGCACTGGTACATCAAGACGCCGACCGATGCGGTCGGTCGCTACAAGCGGATGACCGGCTGGAATGTCTTCTTCCCAATCGGCTTCGACGCCTTTGGACTGCCAGCCGAGAACGCGGCCATCAAGAGCGGCCAGCAGCCACGGGTGTGGACCCTGCAGAACATTGACCACATGCGCCGCCAGCTGCGCTCGATGGGCGCCGCCTGGGACTGGTCCGCCGAGGTCATCACCTGCGAG
>JACDHU010000310.1 GCA_013820865.1 Chloroflexota bacterium | reverse complement strand
CAGGTGCCGGTGAGCTTCGACTTCACAACCGAGGCGGCGCCCGTCGATGAGACAGCCCCGACCACGAGTGACGTGACGCTTGCCCTGCGCGCCGGCGGTCAGGCCACTCCGAATGGGGCACCCACGCTGCTCACATGGGTCACCGAGGACAACGCCACGGCGGCCGAGGACCTGGTCCACCAGGTTCAGCGTCGACAAAGCGTCCCCCGCGGCTGGTCCGGCTGGGGTGACGTCGGCACGGTCACCGGCGCTGAGTCGCTCGATCGTGACGAGAACCCACTCGGGCGGGCTGTCCAGTATCGCGTCCGGACGACGGACCAGGCAGGCAACCTCAGCGACTGGGCGGAGAGCAACGTGATCTCGATCTCGATGATCGACGAGAAAGCGTTCAGTGCGCCTTCCTGGTCAAGGGTGAAGGTAGGCGGATCGCTCGGCGGTCATGTCTACCGCTCGTCGACGGCCGGTGCAGTGGCGACCCTGGCCTTCACCGGCGACGGCGTCGGTGTGGTAATGCCCACCGGAAGCGGCCAAGGAACCGTTGAGCTGTGCGTCGACCACGGTACCGACGCCCAGGACTGCAGCGAGGTGAACCTCGGCGCGCTGGCACCGGCCGCTCAACGACAGGTGGTGGCCGTCTTCACAGGCTTGGACTCCGGCCACCACACGCTTCGCGTTCGGGTCGTGGCCGGCACGGTCAACCTCGACGCGGCGCTGGTCAGCACGCCGTAGGCTGTAGGCGGCGCAACCACGCGCCGCCCACAGCAGCGAGAAGTGAAGATGGCAATCCACGCCGAGGATGCGGCCCTGTCCGGCACCGGCGAGGGGGAAGAGCGGGGGAACGACGAGCAGCGCTGGCACGAGTTGCGCTCCGGTGTGCCGCCGGTCTGGGCGCGCTACACCGACCTGGTCGTCGAGCGCGCCTCAGGTTCGTGGATCGAGACGGTCGACGGCCAGCGGTACCTCGACTACACCTGTGGCATCGGCGTGACCAACACCGGTCACGCCCATCCGCGGGTCGTGGCGGCGATCGCCGAGCCGTCCGGACGATCGCCGAGGTGGTCGCCAGCCTGTAGCAGGCTGAGCTCCCCGGTGGGCCGAGCGGCCGAGTTCCCGCCACCTGCACAACTGGTTGTGCACTAACTCTGCGGGTGGGCCAAGTTCCCGTCGATTGCTTCAACGGTTGAACACTAACGAGAAGTCGCAGCGGTCCGGGCGCCGAGATGGCGGCGCTCCACGCTCAGGCCACTGTCGGATCGGGCATGCGCACCCTCCGAATCGATGACGGGTTCTGCATAGCGTTTACCAGGTGTGCAGATGACAGGAACGCAGCCTGGGCCGCCGCCGCGACCTCGAGACCTACCCCAGCGGCTCGAACCGGGCCGTGAAGTGGCGCAGCTGCGGTGGCTCATTGACGATCCGATAGCCGCGCAGCTCGTGCCAGCGCTCGGCCACCCAGCTGATCACCTCGACGACGTAGTCGACGTGTGACTGGGTGTACGTCCGGCGTGGAATGGCCAGCCGGACCAGGTCCATCGGAGCCGCCGACTCGCTGCCGTCGGCGTGGCGGCCGAACATGACCGTGCCGATCTCGACGGCACGGATGCCGCCCTCGCGGTAGAGGGCAACGGCCAGCGACTGGCCCGGGTACTGGAGCGGCGCAATCTGGGGCAGCATCTGGCGCGCGTCGATGTAGACGGCGTGGCCACCGATCGGCTGGATGACCGGCACTCCGGCCCTGTCGAGCGCCTCCCCCAGGTACCCGGTCGAGGTGATCCGATAGCGCAGGTAGTCCTCGTCGACCACCTCGCGCAGGCCCTGCGCGATGGCCTCCAGGTCGCGCCCGGCTAAGCCTCCGTAGGTCGGGAAGCCCTCGGTCAGGATGAGCATGTTGCGGCAGCGCTCGGCCAGCGCGCCATCGTTCATGGCCAGCCAGCCGCCGATGTTGGCCAAGCCGTCCTTCTTGGCGCTCATGGTCATGCCGTCGGCCAGTGAGGCCATCTCGCGCACGATGTCCGGGACGGAGCGGTCGCGATAGCCCTCCTCGCGTTGCTTGATGAACCACGCGTTCTCGGCGAAACGGCACGCATCCAGGAACAGCGGCAGGCCATGCCGATTGCAGATCTCGCGTACGGCACGCAGGTTGGCCATGCTGACCGGCTGGCCACCCATCGAGTTGTTGGTCACGGTCATGAACACGACCGGGATACTCTGCGCGCCGCGCTCCTCAATCAGCCGTTCGAGTGCACCGATGTCCATGTCGCCCTTGAAGGGCAGCATCGCCTGCGGCTCGTGCAGCGGGCTGAGGTCAATCGCCTCGGCGCCGGTGTACTCGACGTTCGCCCGGGTGGTGTCGAAGTGGGCGTTGTTGGGCACGACCCGGCCCTTGCCGCCCAGCACCGAGAACAGGATCTTCTCCGCCGCCCGGCCCTGGTGGGTCGGGATGACGTGCTCGAAGGGAAACAGCTCGCGGACGGCATCGAGGAAGGCGTACCAGGAGGGCGAGCCGGCATATGACTCGTCGCCGTGCTGGATCGCTGCCCACTGGTCGCGGCTCATTGCGCCGGTGCCCGAATCGGTCAGCAGGTCGATGATGACGTCGTCGGCGTGCAGGTTGAACAGGT
>JACDHU010000309.1 GCA_013820865.1 Chloroflexota bacterium | reverse complement strand
ATATCTACCTGCGCGCCTGCGAGCTCCTTGGAGTTTCGCCCGATGAAGCGCTGGCCCTCGAGGATTCGGTGTCCGGTGTGGCGGCCGCGAAGGCTGCCGGGCTGACCTGCATCGCCGTCCCCCTCTTCGCCGAGACCGATGTTTCCGCCGCCGACCGCGTCATCGACTCGCTCGAAGAGCTGCTGGAGTCCTAGCGCTGGGCGCGTGCGTCAACGCGTATCCTGCTCACATGTGTCGAAGCATCAAGACCCTCCGCACCGGTGCCACGCCGGTCAGTGACGAAGAGATCACCGCCGCCGCGCTCCAGTACGTGCGCAAGGTGAGCGGCTATCGCAAGCCATCGGTCGCGAACGAGGCTGCATTCGATGACGCCGTGGCAGCCGTGTCAGAAGCCTCGCGTCAATTACTCGATGCAGTGACGGCCACGCATCCACAAGCGCGGCGATGACCTTTGACATGGCGCGAACCGTCGCGCTGGCGCGATGGTGGTGGACCTTCATCGTCCGAGGCGTGCTGGCGATCCTGTTCGGGGTGCTCGCCTTCTTCGCGCCGGGCCTGGGAGCCGCGGTGCTCGTCGGCCTCTTCGCGGCGTGGGTCATCATCGACGGCATCGGCAACATCATCGCCGGCGTTCGTGGCCGTGGTCGGGATCGCGCCTGGTGGCTCGAGATCCTCGAAGGCGTCGTCGGGCTCGCTGCCGGCCTGATCGCGCTCATCTTCCCGGTCTACGCGGCCGGCGTGCTTGTCCTCCTGATCGCGATCTGGGCCATCGTGACCGGGGTGCTGGAGGTCATCGCCGCCATCCGGTTGCGGGAGCTGATCTCCGGCGAGGTCTGGATGGGACTGGCGGGCGTGGCCTCGATCCTGTTCGGCGTCATCCTCATTGCGTTCCCGGCAGCCGGCGCGCTCAGCCTTGTCTGGCTCATCAGCTCGTTCGCCATCGTGTTCGGCATCTTCCTGATCCTGCTCGGCTCACGCTTGCGCGGCATCCATGAGCTGGCGCGGCGCGGTGCAGCGCCATGGATTTCACCCCATGGAGGTAATAACCAGGTTCAGGCCGTTTCGGAGTGATTGTGGTCACCCGATGCAACCAGGCGCCACCCAAGCGCCGGAATCGGCTCATTCATCGTATATACCTCCACCTGGTGAAACTCGCCCTCGTCAACGAGCACGGGTAGCATGGGGCCGATGAACCGCGATCCCGCCCGCACGCCCGTCATCGTCGATGGGCTGCGCACTCCGTTCGGCCGATACGGCGGCGCCCTGAAGGATGTCCGGTCTGACGATCTGGCGGCGCACGTGATCCGCGTCCTTGTCGAGCGCACCGGCATTGACCCGAGCACCATCGACGACGTCATCCTGGGCGCCGCGAACCAGGCGGGCGAGGACAACCGCAATGTGGGTCGCATGGCCGCACTGCTGGCCGGCCTGCCGATCGAGGTGGCGGGTCAGACGGTGAATCGGCTGTGCGGGTCGGGCCTCCAGGCGGTCATCACTGCCGCACACGCAGTCGCGTACGGGGATGGCGACGTGTTCATCGCCGGTGGCGTCGAGAGCATGACTCGTGCGCCGTTCGTCATGGCCAAGCCATCAGCCGCTTTCCCGCGTGGCCAGCAGACCATGGAGGACACCACCCTCGGCTGGCGCTTCACCAATCCGCGCCTGGCCGATGCGTACTACCCGTACTCGATGGGGGAGACCGCTGAGAACGTCGTCGAGCGCGTCGGCGTCACCAGGGAGGACCAGGACGCATTCGCCCTGACTTCGCAGCGACGGTGGGCAGCGGCGAATGACGGAGGTCGCTTCAAGGACGAAATCGTCCCGGTCGAGACCCCCTCCGGCACCTTCGACACCGATGAACACCCTCGGCCGGACGCCACGCTTGAATCGCTGGCGAAGCTGAAGCCCGCCTTCAAGCGAGACGCGTCAGGATCGGTCACCGCGGGGAACAGCTCCGGCATCAACGATGGCGCAGCCGCGATGCTTGTCATGAGCGAGGCCCGCGCGCGCGAAATGGGCATGCGGCCGATGGCGCGCCTCGTCGCCTCCGCTGTTGTCGGCGTCGATCCCGCCACCATGGGCCTGGGTCCGATCCCGGCATCTCGGCGCGCGCTCGACCGAGCCGGGATTTCAGCCGACGATCTTGATCTCATCGAGCTCAACGAGGCGTTTGCCGCTCAGGCCATCCCGGTCATGCGCGAGCTGGGGCTGGATCCGGCGAAGGTGAATGTCAACGGCGGCGCGATCGCCATCGGTCATCCATTGGGCGCCTCCGGCGCGCGACTGACGGCGACGCTGCTGCACGAGATGCGGCGCCGCGGCGCCCGGTACGGGCTTGCGACCATGTGCATCGGTGTCGGCCAGGGCATCGCCGCCGTCTTCGAGTCGACCGAGTGACAGGACGCCAGATCTCCGCGTGCGATCGTTCGGGCTGTTGAGGACGCTCGTCACCGGCGGTGCCGGTTTCATCGGTTCGGCATTGCTTCCGCGGCTGCTTTCTGCCGGTGAGCGCATTACCGTGCTTGACGACCTCTCAACCGCCGAGCCCGACTGGGATGCTCCATTCCACGATGAGATGCATGACGGCAGGCTCCGATTCGTGCCAGGCGACGTCCGGGATCTCG
>JACDHU010000308.1 GCA_013820865.1 Chloroflexota bacterium | reverse complement strand
CACCGATGCGCGCGAGGACGAGCTCTACACCAGCGTGCTCGTGCTCGGCGAGGTCCGGCGAGGCATCGAGTCGATCCGTCGTCGGGATGTCCCGTCCGCGCTGGCACTCGAACAATGGCTGGTGCGTCTGGCCACGAGCTTCAATGATCGCGTTTTGCCGGTCGACGCGGAGGTCGCGGACCGTTGGGGCGCCCTGAACGTGCCCGATCCGGTACCCACCGTGGATGGTTTGCTGGCCGCCACCGCCCTCGTCCACGATCTGACCCTCGTGACTCGCAACGTTCGTGATGTCGCGGGCACCGGTGTGCGGCTGCTCGATCCGACGGTGCGGCATCAAGGATGCGTACGGAGGGCACCTTGACCATCGCCTGACCACTGACTATAGTCAGTGACTCATGAAGACCGCGAGCTCTCCGGACCGGACGATCATGGCCAGCCGTTTCAAGGCGGAGTGCCTGGCGCTACTCGATCAGGTGGAGCAGATGCGCATCTCGATCGTGGTCACCAAGCATGGCCGGCCCATCGCCCGTGTCGTGCCGCTCGAGGCCGGCTACGACTCGGCCACCTTGGGCAGCGTGCATCTCGTGGCAGAGCCCGACGAGGCCTATTACTCCACCGGCGAAGCCTGGGACGCAGACGCGGACGCGGATTGAACGTGCTGCTCGACACCCACGCCCTGCTCTGGTGGCAGGCCGGTGGCCAGCGCCTGTCTCGGGCGGCTGCGGCGGCCATCGACCGTGCCGAGGTGATCCATCTGAGCCCGCTGACCTTCTGGGAGATCGCCACGCTGCGCCGACTTGGTCGCGTCGAGCTGGACCGTGACCTGCGCATGTGGGTGCACGATGTGCTGCGCCAGCCACGCATCGCGATGGCCGCCCTGACGCCCGAGGCAGCCGCCTGGGCGGGCGAACTGGACACGGACTTTCCGGGAGACCCCATCGACCGCCTGCTGTACGCCACCGGCCGCGACATCCGCGAGCCGATGGTCAGCAAGGATGAGCGCCTGCGCGACTATGCGGCCCGCTCGGGCGAGGTCGAGTTCATCTGGTAGGCGGCGTGACACCTGACAACGGCACGGACGAGACACGCGTCGACCGCTGGCTGTGCGCTGTCCGCCTGGTCAAGACGCGACCGATGGCGACCCAGCTGTGCGAAGGCGGGCACGTCCGCATCAACGGCAATCCGGCAAAGCCGTCGACCAAGGTTCGCGCCGGGGACGAGGTGCATGCCCTGATCGCCACCCGCGAGCGGATCGTGGAGGTCGTGCGGCCGATTGAAGCACGGGTGGGAGCGCCGGTCGCCGCGGAGTGCTACATCGACCGGAGCCCGCCGCCGGTCGCGCGTGAGGTTGCGCCGGGCATCAAGGTGCTGCGAGGAGAGGGGAGGCCCAGCAAGCGTCTCCGCCGAGAGCTCGATCGGATGCGGCGGATAGTGGGTCGGTGACGTCGTCGTTTGACGCTCGGTATAGTCGTCCGCGTGTCGAGGGTGTTGGTGACCGGGCTGTCGGGAACCGGCAAGTCATCGGCTCTCGCCGAACTTGGCCGACGCGGTTATCGCGTCGTAGACACCGACGATCCGGGCTGGCGCGAGTATCGCCAGCATGTTGAGCCCTCCGACGAGCTGCACCGCGGAGAGTGGCTCTGGGTCGAGGAAAAGATCACCGGCCTACTGGATTCCGATGATGATCGCTCGCTGTTCGTTGGAGGGGGCGCGAGCAACCAGTCGAAGTTCTATGACCGTTTCAACGCGGTCGTCCTGCTCACTGCCCCTGCTGACGTGATGCTTGAGCGGGTCACAGGCAGGGCCGCGAACAACTACGGCAAGAGTCCACTGGAACGAGCGATGATCCTGGCTGACCTCGCCGAGGTCGAGCCGCTCCTGAGGGAGGGCTGCACGCATGAGCTGGATGCCAGCCGACCGCTCGTCGACATCGTAGCCGACTTGATCGCGATCGCCTCGCGCTCATGACCACGTTCAAGGGGTCTGATCCCGCATGGCCCACCGCCTGCTGCGTTACCGCTGAGCCCTATTCGTGGGAACCGGCTGCTCCGACGCCCAGATCAGCGGGTCCTCTCCACGCGAGCCGCCCTCGGGGAGCGGCGCGTACAGGATTCCGTCAGGCAGTGGGACGCCGGCGATCGTTCCGCCGGTCGCCGGCGGCAACGTTCCTCGTCTCGACGCCCGGAACAGGACGTCGTGCTTGTCAGCTACGGCGAAAGCGTCCTCATCGAATGTCGTGCCGTCCGGGAGCTTGAGGTTCGCTGGCCATGGCTTCAACTCGTAGCCCTTGCCCGTCTTCTCGTTAATGAGCCCGATGTAGGTCGAGGCCGCCTTGACCCACGTGGCTCCTACTACGCGTGCATCCCAGGTGCGCGGAAACCCGATCCGCCCGAAGTTGAAGCGCACCCGCCACGTGCCGCCTTCTTCCTCCTCGAGGCTGACCGCGTAGAACTTCGAAGAGCCACCGCCGACGTACTCGAAATACGAGTGCAGCGGCCGGGGCGATAGATCAGCCAGTGATGGCGCATTCACCGCAGGCGCGCGTTCTCCACTCGCCCGGTTGGTGGAGACGGCGCGAGGGAGGTCGTGGAGTCGTTCCAGGGCGTGTGGGCGGAGGGCTGCGGCG
>JACDHU010000063.1 GCA_013820865.1 Chloroflexota bacterium | reverse complement strand
CGTCTCGACGGTGAGATGCCGTCGGGCGCCACCGCCACCGACCTCGTCCTGTACGTGACTGAGATGCTGCGTGCCCATGGCGTGGTCGGTAAGTTCGTCGAGTTCTACGGCCCCGGCCTCTCGCGCCTGGGCCTCGCGGATCGGGCGACGATCTCCAATATGTCGCCAGAATTCGGCGCGACAGCCACACTGTTCCCGGTCGATGACGAGACGCTTCGCTATCTGCGCATGACCGGTCGTCCGGACGAGGTGATCGAGCGGGTCGAGGCCTACGCGAAGGCCCAGGGCCTGTTCCGGACCGATGCCTCGCCAGAGCCGATCTTCAGCGAGTCGCTCAGCCTGGACCTCTCTACGGTGGTTCCGTCGCTGGCGGGTCCAAAGCGACCGCAGGACCGCGTCGCGCTATCCGACATGCGCACCAACTTTCAGGCCGCCTTTCCGAATGGGCTGCATGCCCATGAGAATGGCACGGTGCATGAGCATGCGGCTTTCGGCGCCGATGAGCCGCGGGGCACAGTCGACGAGGCCAGCGACGAGTCCTTCCCGGCCTCCGATCCACCGTCGTACACGCGTGACCCCGAGGCATCGGAGAACGCCGAGTCCGCACCGCCTCGCCACGATCCCGAGCCGGTGCCGGCGGGTGCGCACTACAAGGCGGCCGAGGTCCGTCTCGACGGGCAACTCCACAAGATCCGGACCGGGTCAGTCGTGATTGCCGCCATCACGTCGTGCACGAACACGAGCAACCCGACCGTCATGGTCGCGGCCGGCTTGCTCGCCCGCAACGCGGTCGCACGGGGGCTGACGACGAAGCCGTGGGTGAAGACCTCGCTCGCACCGGGGTCGCGGGCCGTCACGGACTATCTCGAGGCCGCCGGCCTCATGGATTCGCTGGAGGCACTGCGCTTCCACCTTGTCGGCTACGGCTGCACAACCTGCATCGGGAACTCCGGCCCGCTGGCCGAGCCCGTGGCGGAGGCCATCGAGGCCAACGACATCGCCGCCGTGGCGGTGCTATCGGGCAATCGCAATTTTGAGGGCCGCATCCATCCGTTGGCACGCGCCAGCTATCTCGCCTCGCCGCCACTCGTGGTGGCATTCGCCCTCGCGGGGAGGGTGGATATCGACCTGACCACCGAGCCCATCGGCTCCGATACCGATGGCAACCCGGTCATGCTCGCCGACATCTGGCCGTCATCCGAAGAGATTGCCAGCGTGGTGCTCAAGGCGGTCAGCGGGGACGTATTCAAGCGCAGCTATGCATCGGTCTTTGACGGTGATGACCGATGGCGCTCGCTGCCCGTCCCGGCCGGTGATCGCTACGCGTGGGATGCGGAGTCGACCTATGTGGCCAAGCCGCCATTCTTCGAAGACCTCGGCGCTGCGCCCGCCGATCCGACCGACATCGTCGGTGCCAGGGCGCTGGCCGTGCTCGGTGACAGCGTGACGACGGACCACATCTCGCCTGCAGGCTCGATCGCCCGCACGTCGCCGGCGGGGGAGTGGCTTGTTGCGCATGGCGTTCAGCCGCGCGATTTCAACTCCTATGGATCGCGGCGCGGACATCACGAGGTGATGATGCGCGGCACCTTCGCCAATATCCGGCTGCATAACCTGCTCACGCCGGACGCCGAGGGTAATGTCACCGAGCACCTGCCGACGGGTGAGCGGATGAGCATCTTCGATGCTGCTTCGCGGTATGCCGATGACGGCACGCCGCTCATCATCATCGCGGGCAGGGAATATGGGTCAGGCTCGTCGCGCGACTGGGCCGCCAAGGGGCCGATGCTCCAGGGCGTTCGAGCGGTCATCGCCGAGTCGTACGAGCGGATTCATCGGTCCAATCTCGTGGGCATGGGGGTCCTGCCGTTGCAGTTCGTGCCGGGCGAGAACGCCTCGTCCCTCGGTCTGGATGGGCGCGAGAAATTCGCGATCGGCGGCCTGTCACAGGGTCTCCGTCCGCGCCAGGAGCTCGTGGTGACGGCGCGCGGCGACGACGGGCGCGAGGTCTCGTTCCGCGTGATCGCTCGGCTCGATGGCGCGATCGACGTGACGTATCTGCGCAACGGCGGCGTGCTCCAGACGGTCCTGCGGCGCCTCGCGGCTACGTGAGTACGATGTTCCGGCTCGGACAATGTTCCCGTGACGGCACATTGCGCAGAAGATGCGTCGGAGCTGGGAATTCAGCCGTTGATGGTCACATATGCCGTGTGGGCGGGCATTAGGCGGGATGTGCGTTGCTTGGCGAGCAGCTCCATACGCAAATCGAGCGGCGGTCTCACCGGTTTCCCGGCTATTGCCCGCGTGGACGGCATTGGGCGGAACGGGCGTCTCGGCTCCGTCATATGCCCGCCTGGACGGCATTTGACCGCATGGCGGTGCAGGTGGACCGGGTAACGCGATATTGCCGCCGGAAGGCGCATCGGTCTAGACTCAGCGGGCTACGGATTCCGCCACGTCCCCAGCTGGAGTGCCCACACGACCGTGACCGTTTCAAGCGTCGACGATCTCCGCGCCCTGATCCGCGAAGTCCCGGACTTTCCGAAGCCAGGCATCCGCTTCTACGACATCACCACGCTGCTCAAGGATGGTGACGCATTCCGGGAGGTGATCGACCGGATGGCGCAGCAGATCGGCGACACGAAGGTCGATATCGTCGTCGGCATGGAGTCGCGCGGGTTCATCTTCAGCGCGCCGCTCGCGTATAAGCTCGGAGCGGGTTTCGTGCCGGTGCGCAAGCTCGGCAAGCTGCCGGCCGAGACGATCGAGGTCGAGTACGAGCTCGAGTACGGAACGGCCACGCTCGAGATCCATTCCGACGCCATCACCACGGGTCAGCGCGTGCTGATCGTGGATGACCTGCTGGCCACCGGCGGGACGGTGATTGGCACCATCGAGCTCGTGCGGCGCCTGGGCGGCGAGGTTGCGGGCCTCTCGTTCATGGTCGAGCTGTCGGCCCTGAATGGCCGCGACCAGCTCGACGAGTTCGACATCCACGCCCTGCTCACCTACTGACCGATGGCGGTCGCGTCGTCACCCCGGCTGCGCGCCCGCTCGGTGGGTGATCGCGTCGAGATCGCCGCATTCCTGCGCACCGACCGCCTGTACGCCGCGTATGCGCTCGGCGACCTGGACGGCCCGAACCGCACCCGCGTGTCGTGGGCCATGGCGCACGATGATGCCGGACGTCCCACCGCGCTGGCCATGCATCACGAGGGGCTGGTCCCGCAGCCACTATTTCTCATGGGGGCTCCGGACGGCTGCCGTGCCATCCTCGACTCCGTGCTGAAGCCGCGCGACGCCTACCTCCAGGGTACTGAGCTGCATGGAGTGGCAATCCGGGACCTCTACGAACTGGAAACGCCGGTGCGCATGCTCCGCATGGTGGTCGATCGTGACACCTTCATCCCGTTCGCGGGCCCTGCCGAGCGGCTGACGGCCCTGGATGTCGACGACCTGAATCGGCTGTACCAGCTCGGCTTCCGCGCCGGTTTCCCGGCATCGGTGGTCGAGGACGGCGTGTATTACGGTATCCGCGTCCGCGGTAGGCTGGTCAGCGCGGCGGGTACCCATGCGGTCAATCGGCGCGAGGGTATCGCGGTGGTTGGCAACGTGATGACGTACACCGACTTTCGCGGCCACGATTTCGCCAAGATGGTGACGAGCGCTGTCAGTGCCGAGCTGCTGGACCGCGTGCCCGATATCGCGCTGAACGTGCATGCCGACAATGAGCCGGCCGTGGCGGCCTACACTCGCCTCGGCTACCGTACTCACTGCCAGCTCATCGAGCGCCTCGCACGACGGCGCCATGGCAGTTGGGGATTGATGAGACCGATACGAGAGGCAATGCGAATTCCGTGGCAACGCGAACAGAAGTGAAGCACGACGTCGCCGATATCGGCCTGGCCGATGCCGGACGGCTCAAGATCGACTGGGCCGATCGGCAGATGCCGGTGCTGGCCGGTATCCGCGAGCGATTCGCTGCGGAGCGACCGTTGGACGGCTGGCGCATCGCCGCCTGCTTGCATGTCACGGCCGAGACGGCGAACCTCGTCCGTACCCTCGCCGATGGCGGAGCCGATGTCGTCCTGTGCTCGTCCAACCCGCTGTCGACCCAGGATGATGTGGCGGCCGCGCTGGTGGTGCATCACGGCATACCGGTGTTTGCCATCAAGGGCGAGGATCGCGAGTCGTACTACGCTCACATCGGTGCGGCGCTCGATCATCATCCGCATATCACCATGGATGACGGGGCGGACCTGGTCAACGAGCTCCACACTAACCGTACCGAGCTGTTGGACGCGGTCGTCGGCGGCACGGAGGAAACGACGACCGGCGTTATCCGCCTGCGTGCCATGGCCGCGGCCGACAAGCTTCGCTACCCGGTAGTGGCGGTCAACGAGGCGCTCACCAAGCACCTGTTCGACAACCGCTACGGGACCGGACAGAGCGCGATCGACGGCGTCCTGCGTGCCACCAACATCCTGTTCGCGGGCAAGACGGTCGTCGTCGGCGGCTACGGTTGGGTCGGACGTGGGATCGCGTCGCGCGCCCACGGCATGGGCGCCAGTGTCGTCGTATGCGAGGTCGATCCGGTCCGCGCGCTCGAGGCGGCGATGGATGGATATCGGGTCATGAATGCGGCCGACTCGGCCGAGGTCGGCGAGCTCTTCATCAGCGGTACGGGCAATCTCAACGTCTGGGGTGTCGATCACTTTCCCGTCATGCGTGACGGTGCGATCCTGGCCAACGCCGGGCATTTCAATGACGAGTTCGAGCTCGGTGCGCTCGAAGAGCAGTCCACCTCGAATCGCGAGGTGCGGCCATTCACCCGGGAGTACCTCATGGCCGACGGTCGGCGCATCTACCTCCTGGCCGATGGGCGCCTCGTCAATCTCGGTGCCGCGGAGGGACACCCGGCGATGGTGATGGACATGAGCTTCGCCGATCAGGCACTGGGGCTGGAGTGGCTGCGCCAGAACATCGATGAGCTGGCGCCCGCGGTCTACGGCATCCCCGATGACCTCGACCGCGAGGTTGCGCGCCTCAAGCTCGAGAGCATGGGCATCCTCATCGATCCGATGACGGCGGAACAGAAAGCGTACAGCGAATCGTACGAATCGGGCACCTAGCCGCACCTTCGCCACGAGAAATAAAGGTTCTCCATATGTGCAGGACCAACCTTTAGCTGTACGGTACAGCCATGGGGATGGTCCTGGGGGAGACGAGCGGTGACCGGGACGCACAAGGCGCCCGGGGGGAGCCGGTCGCCGCCGTGACCATGGCAGTTTCCGCGGCCTACGATGCTCATGGCGAGGCGTTGCGCGGTTACCTCGCGCGATTCACGCGCGACGCGGCCAATGCCGAGGACCTGGTGCACGAGACCTTCATCCGGTTCCTTGTCGAGTCCACGGCCGGCCGCCAGCCTGCCAACGTGCGCGCCTGGCTCTATCGCGTCGGGATCAACCTCGCAACCAGCCGAGCCCGACGCCAGGGAGTCGCGGCCCGGCGGGCACCGGAGCTCATTCGCCGTGACGTTTGGCCCTCCCCCGAAGAGGAGCTGATGGATCGGGAGGCTGTGCGCGCCCTGGACTATCGGCTTGCCGCACTGCCGAGCGCCGTTCGCGCCGCGCTGCTCCTGTCCGCCGACGGCTACAGCAGTGCGGAGATCGGGCGATGCATCGGTCGCAGCGAGCTGGCAACCCGCTCGCTGCTGTCTCGCGGCCGAAGCCGGTTGCGCAACATGGTCGCAGCCTGAGGGCGACCGTGGGGACCACGATAGCTATGATCGCTGGCATGTCCCGCGTGAGCAGCCCCGTCTTCGTGGGGCGTGCGGCCGAACTCGATCGACTCAGCCACGCCCTCGAGCACGCCCGATCTCACCGATCGAGCACGCGGCTGATCGCCGGTGAAGCCGGCATCGGCAAGACTCGCCTCGTTCGTGAGTTCGTTGCGCGTGCACGGGAGTCCGGTTCCCATATCCTCATCGGCGACTGCCTCCAGCTGGGTGACAGCGGCCTACCGTACGCGCCATTCGTTGGTGCGCTGCGCACGCTCCTGCGGTCCGTCCCGTCGGATCGGTTGGACGAGCTGATCGGGCCCGGTCGGGCGGAACTCGCGCACCTCCTGCCTGACCTCGGTCCGACCGAGCGGCCTCGATCCACGCGGCCGGATGCGTCATTCGCGGCGACGGCCGCCCAAGCCAGGCTGTTCGAGGTCGTGCTCGGCATGCTCCGGCGCCTGTCCGATGAGCGCCCGGCGGTGCTCGTCCTGGAGGACATGCATTGGGCGGACTCGTCGACGCGCGACCTGCTCCGGTTCCTTGTTCGAAACTCCCGGGATGCGCGCTTCCTGTTCATCGTGACCTACCGATCCGATGAGATGCATCGCCGCCATCCGTTGCGGCCGTTGCTCACCGAGCTTCAGCGGCTCGAGGACGTTGATGGCATCGAGCTTGGCGCCTTCGACGCCGACGAACTCGCTGAGCAGCTTGCCGGCATCACGGGCGATCGAGCTGCGGCCGAGCTGGTTGAGACGGTGATGTCACGATCCGGCGGCAATCCTTTTTTTGCCGAGGAGCTCATGGCCGCCGGACAGCCCGGGTTGGCAGGGTTCGCCTTGCCGCGAAGCCTGCGCGATACCCTCGAGGATCGGATTCGACACCTTGGCGACGACGCGCAACACGTGATTCGGATGGCGTCCGTTGCCGGGGCGCGGCTTGATCATCAGCTGTTGACGTCGGTCGTCAGCATGCCTGCCGACAGATTGACAGAGGCGATCAGGGAAGCCATTGAGCACCATCTGCTCGTTCCGAGCGCTCCTGACGAGACGCCGGGCTACGCATTTCGTCACGCGCTGGTCCAGGAGGCCGTGTACGAGGCGCTCTTGCCGAGCGAGCGCACGCACCTCCACTCGACCTACGCCCAGGCAATCGAGAGCGCATCCGACCACCCTCATGGCAATTCCGCGGGGAGGGCTGCACAACTCGCGCACCACTGGCTCATGTCGCATGACTTCGAGCGTGCCCTGCCGGCGGCGCTCGACGCTGCCCACGCTGCCGAGTCGGCGTATGCCTTCTCCGAGGCGCAGGTATTTCTCGAGCGGGCACTCGAGATGTGGCCGAAGGTCTCGCCTTCGGCATTGCCGTCTGACACTGACCGTACCGCGATCCTGGAGGCCGCCGCTGAGGCCGCAGCCCAGGCCGGTGATCCGCGCCGATCGATCGACCTGGTTCGGGCCGCCCTTACCGAGGTGGACGTGTCCCGATCACCCATGCGCGCCGGTGTGCTCCAGCACCGCCTGGCCTGGTTCCTCAACGAGTCGGGGGATTGGCAGGAGGGGGTCGTCGCCATGGAGCGCGCCGTCGAGCTGATTCCGATCGACCCTCCCACCCCCGAGCGCGCGCGCGTCCTCTCGGACCTGGCAAATTCGCTCATGGTGCGTGGCCGATTCAGCGACTCGCTCGCCGTGGGTGAGGCCGCCCTCGCCATCTCTCGGGCCGTCGGTGCACGTGTCGCCGAGGCGCGGGCCCTGAACGCCATCGGTCTCGATTTAGCCTGCCGTTCTGATCTGGAGCGCGGGCTGCCGATCCTGCGCGAGGGGCATCAGCTTGCCACGGAGCTTGGCGATCCGGTCGCCATCTTCCTGACCGCCGTGGGCTTGGGGTGGGCGCTGGACGAGACGGCGCGCCATGCCGAGGCCCTGAGCCTGGCGCAGGAGACCGACGCTCGCATTCGTGAGTTGGGGGCGGAGGCCCGCTTCGGCGGTCAGCTGGCATCGAAGGCGGCTCGAGCCCTGCACGAGCTCGGTCGCTGGGACGAGGCGCTGGCCCTCATCGACGAGACGATGGCTGCCGGGCCGACTCGATACGCCGCGCGCTGGCTGCTCTCGAATCGACTGCGCATTCGCAGTGCGCGCGGAGAGGTGGACGAGGCCAGGCGGGACCTGCTGACGTACGAGGCGTTGGGCGAACGGGTGGTCGGTCCTGATCCCGACCTCATGAATGCTCGTCGCGCGGAGCTGGCGATCGTGTCCCGCGAGCCGCTCGTGGCGCGAGGGCTCGTGGCGGAGACGATGGCCTGCCTGATCGAGCCAGATCTGGACACCGAAGCCCGTTCGTTGCTCCTCATCGGCCTGCGAGCTGAAGCTGAGGAAGGTGATGCAGCCCGCTCGGCCCGTGATGTGGAACGGGTGGCCGCGTGCGCGGAACGAACGGTCGAGCTGGCCGATGCCATGCGGCTGCACGTCCAGCGCGTTGCCGAAGTCGTCACGCGACCCGCGCGCATCATCGACGCGGACCGGACATGGGCCGAGGCTCTCGCGGCGCGCGCGAGCGGTGCCCTCGACCGCGATGCCTGGGACGCTGCCGTCGATGGGCGGCGCGCATTGGCGCGGCCGTACGAGCTGGCGGCCGCGCTTGCCGACGCCGCGGTCGCGTACCTGGCCACGCGTCGCCGTGATGATGGCGCGGCCGC
>JACDHU010000062.1 GCA_013820865.1 Chloroflexota bacterium | reverse complement strand
CCATACGCCGCATCGGCCCTGGATTGACGCTGTCGAGATCGCCTGTACGTCGTGCGGAGAGCGTGCGCGGCGCACACCGGATGTCGGAAATCCGTGGCTGGACGCCGGGATCGTTGGCCTCTCGACGCTGGGATGGAACACGGATCGAGAGTACTGGGAGCGGTGGTACCCGGCCGATTGGATCAGCGAGTCGTTTCCGGGCCAGTTCCGCAATTGGTTCTACGCGCTGCTGACGATGAGCACGATCATGACCGGTCGTGCACCCACGAAGACCTTGTTCAGCTACGCGCTTGTGCGCGACGAGCACGGCGAAGAGATGCACAAGAGCGCGGGTAACTCGATCCCGTTCGACGAGGCGGCCGAGCAGATCGGTGCGGACGTCATGCGCTGGATGTATGCGGCGGCCAACCCCGCGGTGAACCTGAATTTCGGGTACGGGCCCGGACACGAGGTCGTGCGACGCTTCTTTCTGCCGTTGTGGAACACGTACGGCTTCTTCGTCACCTACGCGCGCCTTGACGGATGGACCCCTGACCAGACCGATGGCGCCGATGGCGCTCGCACGCTCTTGGACCGATGGATCCTGTCTCGCCTTGACGGCGTGGTCGGGGAGGTCAGCGCCGCCCTTGACGGCTATGACGCCATGCGTGCCACGAGGGCGATCGAGGCGTTCGTCGACGAGCTCTCGAACTGGTACGTACGTCGGAATCGTCGGCGGTTCTGGAAGGGCGAGCTCGACGCCGACAAGCGCGCCGCCTACGCAACGCTGCACGAGGTGCTCACCACGGTCGCGCGGCTCATGGCGCCGATCGTTCCGCATCTCGCCGACGCATTGTGGGAGAACCTCGTGGCGAGCGTGGACCACGAGGCGCCCGACTCGGTGCATCTCGTCGACTTCCCGCGCGCTTCCTCCGATCTCTCGGCACCGGAGATCGAGGCATCGGTGGATCTGGTCCGCCGTGCGGTCGGCCTTGGTCGCACGGCGCGCTCGGCGTCGGGGTTCCGGACGCGGCAGCCGCTTCGTGCCGTACACGTGAAGCTTCCCGGCGGCCGAGTCGTATTCAGCGATGACGTGGCCGTCAATGCGGAGCTGATCGCTCAGATCACCGACGAGCTCAACGTGCGATCGCTCGCGCTGATCCCGGACCAGTCGGAGATGGTCGAGCGCAGCCTGTATCCATTGCTGCCGGTGATCGGTCCGCGGCATGGCAAGGCGGTCGGCGCCGTCATGGTCGGAGCACGCAGCGGCGACTGGGAGCTGGGCGCGGACGGCACGGTGGCCGTCGGAGGCGTGACGCTCCAACCGGACGAGTTCGAGCTCACGGCCCGCGCGCGCTCCGGTCATGAGTTGGCCGAGGACGGCGATCTGCTCGTGGCGGTCGACACGGAGATCGATGACGAGCTCGCGGCCGAGGGGATGGCCCGCGAGGTGGCGCACCGACTCCAGGCCATGCGGCGGGCGTCGGGCTATGAGATCAGCGATCGGGTCCGGGTCGCCATCGGTGGTGATTCGGGAGTGGTCTCACGCCTGACGCCGTTCCGCGACTGGCTGGCTGCCGAGCTGCTGGCGACCGATATCGAGATCGAGGAGGCGGCAGCCCTCGGTGACGCGGATGCTCGAGAGACCATCGAGCTGGAAGGATCGTCACTGGCGCTGGCCGTGGCACGCGCCTGACATCGGGCGGGTCGGCTAGAGTGGGCAGCGTGGAGGCCAGGACGGACCGAGGGGCGTCGCTCGTGCCGTCGTTCGTGGTGGCGGGCACGGCCATGACGCTGTACGTCGCGGACCAGGTGTCGAAGGCCCTCGTGGTGGCCAACGTGGAGCTCGGTCAGCGGATCGAGATCATCGGCGACGTCGTCCAGCTCTGGCACGTACGGAACACCGGGGCGGCCTTCAGCCTCTTCCCGGGCGCCACCTGGTTCTTCGTCCCGGTCACCATCCTGGCGCTCGCGATGGTGGGCTATTTCTTCCGCGCATTCCGCGATCGCGGCATCGGTATCCACTTCGTGCTCGGTGCGATCATCGGCGGATCGCTCGGCAACCTCACCGATCGGCTTCGGCAGGGCTACGTCGTGGACTTCGTCAGCGTCGGCATCGGTGACCTGCGCTGGCCGACCTTCAACGTTGCGGATCCGTCGGTCGTGATCGGAATCGGCCTGCTGGTGGCCTACCTGACCTTCATCGAACCGCGGCGCCGGCCGGCCGACTCGGCGAGGTGACGTCAGTGGCGGATCGCTTCGTTGAGGGCCCCGCGCCATCAGGGAGGGTGGATCTCGCGGTGGCATCGGTTGCGGAGATCAGTCGGGCGCATGCCCAGCGACTCATCGGTGACGGACGCGCCCTGGTGGATGGCGCACGTCGCAGGTCGAGCGATCGACTCGTCGGCGGCGAACGGGTGACCGTGGAGCTGACCGCACCGCCCGACCAGTCGCTCGAGCCGGAGTCGATCCCGCTCCGGATTGCCTACGAGGATCCCTCGATGCTCATCGTCGACAAACCGGCGGGCCTCGTCGTGCACCCGAGCGCCGGGCACGGCAGCGGGACGCTGGTCAATGCCCTGTTGGGGCGTGCGCGCGACCGCGCCGAGCCGCTGGGGTCGATCGCCGGCGTCGGCCGGCCGGGCATCGTGCATCGGCTTGACAAGGAGACGAGCGGCCTCATCGCCGTCGCCAAGACCGATGCGGCCCAGGCCTCGCTCATGGCCCAGTTCGGCGACAGGAGCATCGAGAAGGAGTATCTCGCCCTGGTGCGCGGCGAAGCTCCGTCGTCACGCGGCCGGATCGAAGCACCGATTGGCCGCGACACGCGTGATCGGCAGCGCATGGCGGTCGTCGCCGGTGGCCGTGAGTCGGTCACTGAGTATGAGCAGATCGGTACGGGAGGCGGATACACGCTGCTGACGCTGCGCCCGCTGACCGGGCGGACGCACCAGATCCGCGCGCATCTGGTCTATCTCGGCCTGCCGATCGCCGGCGACCTGCGATACGGTGGGGGAGAGGGTCCTGGGGGGCTACGGCGCCAGTTCCTGCATGCTGCTCGGCTCGGTCTCATTCGACCCGATGACGGTGCCCGGCTTCGAGCGTGGAGCGAGCTCCCGCCCGAGCTCGCGGCATGCATGCTCGCGGCGGACGTGGTCGTGCCCGCCGGCCGGCTTCCGGAGGGCGTCGGCGCACGCGCGGAATCCGCATGAATGAGCCGGAGGAGCGGACGAACGAACCGGAGAAGCGAATGACCTTCCCGAACCCGCTGCTGGTCGTGGTGTCGGGACCGTCGGGCGTGGGCAAGAGCACGGTCGTGTCCGAGCTCGCGCGGCGGCGGCCGCAGGTCGTGCCGATCGTCACGGCCACGACCCGCGGACGGCGGGAGGGCGAGATCGACGGCGTGCACTACCACTTCCTGTCCAAGGAGGCATTCCGCGAGCTCATGGAGCGCGACGGGTTGCTGGAGCATGCCAATAACCACGGCTATCGCTACGGCACGCCGGTGGACCAGGTGCGCGGCATCCTCGCTGCGGGTCGCGACGCGATCCTGACCATCAGCCCGCGTGGCGCGCGCAACGTCCGCCGCCTGGTTCCAGACGCACTGCTCATCTTTGTCATGCCGCCATCGATGGAGGACCTTGCTCAGCGGCTTCGCGGGCGGGGGTCCGAGTCCGAGGAAAGCATTGAGCGGCGCCGACTGGATGCCGAGCGCTGGATGGCGGAGGCCGATGACTACGACCATATCGTCGTCAATGAGACCGGCCACCTGGAGGATGCCGCTGACAAGATCTGGGAGATCATTCAGGCCGAGGCCCGACGCGACCCACCGCGCCGACCGCAGGTCTGACGCGGCGACCGACATGAGCGCCGTGCGCGTGGCGGTTGAGGCGCTGGCCGATCGACCGGAGCGCACCTTCACCTACCTGCTGCCGGAAGCGCTGGGCGCCGCGATGCCCGGCGCACTGGTTCTGGTGCCGTACGGCCGTCGCCTGGCGCTTGGGTATCTCTTGGGCGACGAGGAAGTCACCGACGGGATGGAGCTGAAGGAGGTCGAGGCGGTCGTCTCGGCACCGATGCTGACGCCCGATCTCCTCAGCCTGGCCGAAGAGATCGCCGTGTACTACCGCGCTCCGATCGGCACCACGCTGGCCGCGATGCTGCCACCGGGACTGGAGTCACGCCTTGCGCGGCAGTGGCACGTCGAGCGCGCGGAGGACCTTCCGCCCGAGCTCCGCGACCTGGTCGACGCGGACGGTCGTATCACGGATGGCACGCTCCTGCGGCATGCGCCGCGCCGGGGACGCGACGCCTGGATCAACCGCCTTCGCCGCGCTGGAATCCTGCGCTCCATTTGGTCGTTGCGACCACCCGACGTCAACGCCCGCCGTGAGCGCGTCCTTCGCCCGTTGCCCGGCGGATCGGAGCCGTCGCGCCGGGCGCCTGTGCAACGGGCTCTGCTCGACGCGCTCGGCAGCGAGGAGCGCTCGCTCCCCGAGCTGGCCGATGCCATCGGTGCAGATGCCTCGTCTCTCCTGGCGCCGGCGCGGCGCCTTGCGGCCATGGGACGCGTTGAGATGGGGTGGCGAGCGGTCGATCGCGATCCGCTCGCGCATCGGGAGCTGGAGCTGGCGCTGGGTCACGATCTCGCCGACGAGCAACAGGTCGCCGTTGAGGCCATCAATGCGTTGCCATCGGGCGGTGAGCTCCTGCTCGAGGGGGTGGCCGCTTCTGGAAAGTCGGACGTCTACCTTGCTGCCGTAACCGCCGCTGTCGACGCTGGCGGTTCGGCCATCGTGCTCGTGCCCGAGATGAGCCTTGTGCCGCAGCTCGCTGATCGGCTGCGGGCAGCATTCGGTGAGCGTCTCGCCGTTCTGCACTCGGGGCTCTCGGCGGGGGAGCGTCACGACGAGTGGTGGCGCATTCTGCGCGGTGAGGCGACCGTGGTGATCGGCACGCGAACCGCAGCCTTCGCACCGCTGGCCGGGCTGAGCCTCATTGTCGTTGACGAGGAGCATGACGGCGGCTACAAGTCGGACCGCACGCCGCGCTACGACGCGCGCTGGGTCGCCCGTCGCCGTGCCGCGGTCACCGGTGCGCGGGTCGTCCTCGGCAGCGCCACGCCGGACCTTGTGAGCCTGGCGCGCAGCCGCGGCGGTCACAGCGAGCGCGTGCGCCTCCGCGAGCGTCGAGTTGGTGGCCTGCCCGAGATCCTGCTTGCCGACCTCAGAGCGGAGCTGGCCGCCGGCAATCGGTCCATCTTCTCGGCGCCGCTTGCCGACGCGCTGAGCGATCTGCGGCGGGGAAGCGAGCAGGCCGTGCTCCTCATCAACCGTCGCGGTGCGTCCACCTTCATCCTGTGTCGGGACTGCGGCGTGAGCCTGCGCTGCCCAGATTGCGACCTGCCGCTGGTGTATCACCTCGACGGTGGGACGTTGCGCTGCCACCACTGCGGCCGAACCGCACAGCCGACCGAGCGCTGTCCTGCCTGCAACAGCCCGCGGATCCGGTATTTCGGCGCCGGGACGCAGCGCGTCGAGGCGGAGCTTCGCGCGCGCTACCCGGGACTGCGCGTGTCGCGACTCGACTCGGATGCGCTGGCCGCACGTCGCGGCTTCGAATCGGTCTATGACGATTTCCGGGCCGGCCGCGTGGATGTGCTCGTCGGCACGCAGCTCGCAGCGAAGGGCCTCGATCTGCCATCGGTGACGCTGGCCGGGGTGGTTGCCGCAGACGTGACCCTCAACCTGCCCGATTACCGGGCGGCGGAGCGCACGTTCAGCCTGTTGGCCCAGGTCGCGGGACGCGCGGGGCGGGGGCCGATGCCCGGGCGCGTGATCATCCAGACGTACGCGCCAACGCACCACGCGGTCAAGGCGGCGGCCGCACTCGACACCGACGGCTTCGCCGACGAGGAGCTTCTCCGCCGTCGCCTTCTCGGCTATCCACCGTTCAGCGTGCTGGCGCGCCTCCTCATCGCCGATGCCGATCGCGGTCGTGCCGAGGAACGCGGCCGGCAGGCAGCGGCCGCCGTCGCCACCGAAGGCGTGGACGTGCTCGGCCCATTGCCGTCGTACGTCGCCCGTCGGGCCGGGCGGTATCGGTTCCAGGTCGTCCTGCGCGCGCCTGACGCGTCAAGCCGAGCGATGGCGCTGGAGCGCGTGCCGCCCGGCGTCGCCATCGACGTCGACCCGGAGAGCCTGCTCTGATCGGTACAATGCGCAACGCCATGGCCATCCGACGCATCCTGACTGCCGAAGAGCTGATCCTGCGCGAGCGCACGAAGAAGGTCTCGACCTTCGACGCGAGTCTGCATCGGCTGTTTGACGACATGCTCGAGACGATGCGCGATGCCCCCGGAGTCGGGCTCGCCGCCAACCAGATCGGCGTTCCGCTGCAGGTGGCCGTCACCGAGATCGACGGAACGGTCACCGAGCTGGTCAATCCGCAGATCGTGAAGGGATCCGGGGAGCAGCTTGACTGGGAGGGTTGCCTCTCGATTCCCGGATACGTCGCGGAAGTGGGTCGCCACGCGAAGGTCACGGTCAAGGCGCGGGACCGTCGGGGCAAGGAGTTTCGGGTCAAGGGCGAGGAGCTCTTCGCGCGTGCCCTCCAGCACGAGATCGACCATTTGAACGGCCATCTCTACATTGACCTGCTCGATTCGCTCGAGGAGCTTGTGCGCGTCAGCGATGCGTCCGACGAGGTTGGCGAAGAGATGGCCGCCGGCATCTAGTGGCAGGCGCAGGACGAATCGCGTTCCTCGGAACGGGAGCCTTCGGGGTTCCGCTGCTGGCTCGCGTCGCGGACCTCGCGGAGGAGCTTCTCGTCATCAGCCAACCGGATCGGCCAGCCGGCCGGCGCCTCCAGCTGCGCGCGACACCCATCACCGCGCACGCCCGCGAGCATGGGCTGCGGGTCGTGACCCCGAACCGATTGCGATCCGACGAGGCGCGTGCATTGCTCCGCGACTTCGCGCCGGATGGGCTCCTCCTGGTCGCCTACGGGCAGCTCGTGCCGCAGGACCTGCTGGACCTTGGATCGCGCCTGCCACTCAACGTCCATCCATCGCTGTTGCCCCGCCATCGTGGGGCTGCCCCGGTTGCCGGCACGATTGCCGCAGGCGATCCGGAGGGCGGCCTGACGCTCATGGTCATGACAGCGCAGCTCGACGCCGGTCCCGTGGTCGTGCAGTGGCCGGTGTCGCTCACCGGGCGTGAGACGACGCCGGAGCTCGAGGCGCGTCTCGCTGACCTGGCGGCCGAGGTGGTACCTCCCTTGCTCGAGCGCTGGGCGGTTACGGAGTTGCCGTCGGAGCCGCAGGAAGCGGGCAAGGCAACGCACATCCGCCCATTCACCAGAGCCGATGGCTGGATCAACTGGTCCAGTTCGGCGATCGAGATTGACCGCCAGGTCCGGGCGCTCCAGCCGTGGCCGGGCGCGTGGACCACGGTCGATGGGCGTCGACTTCACGTGCGACGCGCGCATCCGGTGACAGGCGTGGACGCCATGCCCATCGGCGCGCTGTTGCCGGGCGAGGTGCCGTGCGTCGCGTGCGGGGTTGGGGCCCTGGCCCTGGAGGTCGTGCAGCCCGAAGGCCGGGCGACCATGGTCGCCGACGCCTGGCGACGCGGACTGCCGCGCGAGCACCTACTGCTCGGTGCCGGCAAGCCCGACGAAGCCCTCCGCTAGAGACGATATACTCGCCGCAGCCCTCTCGGAGGTGGGCCAACACATGATCCTGTACATCCTCGTTGTTCTGATTCCAACCCTGGCCATCACCGGCTGGGCAGCCTGGCGCGTGAAGTCAACCTATGCCAAGTGGTCCAAGGTGGACTCCGGCATCAACATGGACGCATTCGACTTCGCGCGGCGCCTGCTCGATAAGCAGGGTCTCTCGCACGTGCGAATCGAGCCCACGCCCGGCACTCTCACCGACCACTACGACCCGCGGGGGAAGATCCTGCGCGTCAGCACCCAGGTCGCCGATGCTTCGGCTCTGTCGACGGCGGGCGTGACCACGTCTGCTCCGCGTCTCTCGGTCGCCGCCGCGGCGGTGATCGCCCACGAGGTCGGCCATGCGCTCCAGGACGAGCGCAAGGAGCCGATGATGGCGCTGCGCCAGGCGATCGTGCCGGCCGCGCAGTTCGGCTCGGGTATCGCACCGTGGCTCATCATCGCCGGTGTCTTCCTGCAGGTCACCGGGCTGGCGATCGTCGGGCTCATCGGCTTCGGCGCGGCGGTGCTCTTCACCTTCGCGACCCTGCCGGTCGAGATCGGCGCATCAGGCAAGGCGCTCGCCTTCGTGAACGGGCTCGGCATGGTGGGCGATAAGCAGACCGGCGCTCGCGATGTCCTCAAGGCCGCCGCCTGGACGTACGTGGCCGGTGCGCTCACCGCGCTGCTGACCTTCCTGTACTACGCGTGGCTGATCTTCGGACGCCGTGACTAAGCTGCCTTTGGTGGGGCTGCCTTTGGTGGGGCTGCCTTTGGTGGGCCTTCCTC
>JACDHU010000307.1 GCA_013820865.1 Chloroflexota bacterium | reverse complement strand
GCGGCTGCGCGTGATCGGCAACCATGGCGTCGGCCTCGACCCGGTCGACCTCGGGCACGCGCGCCGCCTCGGCATCCCGGTCGTCAACACGCCGCACGCCAACACCATGGCAGTGGCCGAACACGCCGCGGCGCTCGTGCTGGGACTCGCAAAGCGGCTGGGCGACGGCTGGCGTTCGACAGCCTGTAGCGGCAAGGATGCGGCAGCAGAGCTGTGAGGCACGACAGTGTCGGCCTCTCGAGCTCCTTGTGTGTTGGTGACTACATGGTTTTGATGGTCGGAACGTTCGGGTAGCGCTGTGGTGGCTTCACGCGCAGCGCGTCCAGCACGCGCTTCTGCTCGCTCGTGAGGGGGTTCGTCTCGCTCACGATGCCCATCTGCGTGGCGTGCTGCGCCACCAACAATGGCCGGAATGCCTTCTTGATCTGGTGCCAGGTGCTGCCGCTCTCGTTCTCGATCACGCGGATGAGCAGGAGCGCGAGCCAACAGAGGAGCACGTGCGCCTTGATGCGGTCCGCGCGGCGGTGGTAGACGGGCCTGACGTCGACGGTGTGCTTGAGGTCGCGGTTCACGCGCTCGATCTCGTGCAACTGCTTGTAGCCCATGGCGATCTCCTCGCTGCTGAGGTAGGGGTCGCTGGTGCTGACGAGGAACTTGCCGTCGAGCTTCGCCTCCCGCGCGACCTTCGCCTTATCGATCGAGAGCGCGCCGCTCTTGGCTTGCTTCACAAAGCGTCCGAAGGTGCGGTGCGCGCGCAGGTCGCAGGCGGCCTTGCTGTGGTTCTTGCCCTCGAGCTGCTTCAGGCTTTCGAGCCGTCGTTCGGTCTCGCGCACGATGTCGTCACGCCTTGAGCGGTCGGTGGCTTCCTGCTCGGGGTTGTGCACGATCACGAAGCGGCGGGAGGTCACGCTGCCCTCGTTCGTGGTGACCTCCTTGATCCGCAGGCCGTTGGCGAGGGTCTTGTAGCGGCCGGCGCGGGAGAGGGCTTCCGGCAGCTTCCCGTCGGGCCCGAGCCGCATGCGTTCACCCAGGATGAAGGCGTCACCGGCGCCCTGCAGGATGCGGCGGTTCCGCTCGCTATTGAAGCCGGCGTCGAGAACCATGATCACCCGGCCGAGCTTCCAGGCGTTCAGGTCGCGCTTGACCTCGTCCACGACGTTCACGTCCGCCGTGTTCCCCGGCCACACCCAGCACCTGACGGGGAGACCGTCGCGGGTGACGGCGAAGCCGATCACCACCTGCGCGAGACCCGGCCGCGAATCCTTGCTGTGCCCACGCTTCCGCAAGCCAGGGGTCGTCGCGGCGCCATCGTCGACCCCATCGCCAGCTTCCGCGCCATGGTCGGCCTCGTCGCCGCCCGCGTCGACGATCTCGTCGTCGTCCTCGCCGTCGATCTCGAAGTAGGCGGTGGTGGTGTCGATGAAGAGCAGGTCGACCTCCAGGTTGAAGAGGTTGCTGACACTCCAGAACACCTCCTTCTGGATGTCGTCATGCGCCTTCAGCAAGAAGTCCATCGCCCGATAGAGCTGCTGCACGTCCACCGACTCCAAACCATCGACGTGGACCTCGTCCTCGAGCCACGACTCCACCGCCAGCTTGCTGCCCGGATCGAGCGCCCGGTTCGCCACCAGCGCGAACAAGAGCCGCTCGACGGGCGTGCGGTACCCGCGTTCCGCCAGCAGCTTCTCAAGCCCCGCCCCGATCCCGAGCCGTCGCCACACCCCGTCGAGCAGGTGCGTGCCGCCGAGATGCTTCGCGCCCACGAAGCGCGCGCCGATCTCCACGCCCGCCGCTGCGCGCACCTCCGCCGCCTCCGCGGGATCGAGGTAGCGCGAGATGCTGCTCACCAACCGCCTGAGCGCGTCGACATCGAGCTGGTCCTTGCGACCGAACGAGAACAGCACCTTCGTGCGTGACGGTCCCGAACCGCCCTCGCGGTAGTTGTGGCAGAGCTGCACGTACTCACGCTCGCCGCTCTTCACCGTCCGCACGTACATATGACTACAGGATACAACACCAGGACCTACAGAGCAACACCAGCGCCGCTCAGCATGTAACTACGGGCTTTTCGCGTGTGCGCACCCTCGGCGACGAGTAGAGGCGCGCCGCACACGCAATGCCCCTCTCGAGAACCGCCATTTGTGGCTCGAGTCTGTCGAACGCCAGTCCGGGTGGGAAGGCGATCGCGGTGCTGATGGAGGGGGCGATCCGTGCGGCGCGATGTCGGCAGTCTATCCAGGCATGCTGCGTGAACTGTTCCTCACGTGGGAAGGGCGGGCCGGGATCGCGAAGGTTGGAGCGCGCGCCGCGGGCGCCACGGAGACCGACGAGAGGACCGAATCTAGGCAGGTACGAGGCATAGACGAGGCAGTAGGCGCGTGCAAATTGCGAGCTACGACGGATGGGCTGCGACACGATCGTCGCAGCCCATCCGTCGTACTTGATCGAAAATGTGTAGCGGCTACTGCAGGCGCGCCTCGTTGAACAGCAAACGACCCCCGACGATGCGAACGCCTTCGACCTCGGGCCGCGCAATGAAGACGGCGGGCAGGTGCCCGACGGCCACGTAGAACGACTCCTCCTGGACGAAGGTGAAGAACTCGTCGTAGAGCTCCTGACGACGGTCCTGATCGAGGGACACGAG
>JACDHU010000061.1 GCA_013820865.1 Chloroflexota bacterium | reverse complement strand
AGATCGGCCAGATCGAGGCCCTGCTCAACACCGAACAAATCGATTGCATCTCGATCGAGCCGCCGGACTCCGACGCCTTCACGTCCATAACGAACCGCATGATGTCGATGGGCATTCCCGTCTTCACCGTCGGTGTCACCTCGAACGGCAACGAGTTCACCAACTTCACGCAGCTCCCGGAGAGGGAAGGCCAGCAGGCGGCCGAGATCCTGCTCGACTGGATGGAGCGCGAGGATAAGGACCTCAAGACCTTTGGCGTTTCCGGTGGTGACCCGACGGCTTTTTGGGCGCAGGGCCGCATGAAGTCCTTCCGCGAAACGATTCAGGCGGCCATCCCCGACGCGACATTCATCAACACTGAGACGAATGCCCTGGCCACGAGCTATGACCCGGCGCAGACCTACGACGCCTACAAGGCGCTGATCGAGGGCAATCCCGAGCTCGACTTCATTCAGAACGTCGACATCGGCGCCGAGCATGCCAACCGGGCCATCAAGGATGCCGGCCGCGAGGGCGAGATATTTACCCTCGGCTGGAACGTCAGCCTCGGACAGCTTGACGGCATCGATGCCGGCACGCAGGTCGTGGCTCTGGACCAGAAGTGGAGCGAGCAGGCCGGTTTCGGCGCTCTCGCGTGCGCCGCGCTGTTCGCTGATGGGGAGATCCTGCCGAACAGCCAGGAGCTCTTCCCGGTGACCAAGGAAAACTCGGCGCAGGCGCGCGAAGACCTTCAGAGAATCCTCGACCAGGACAGCTGAGCCGCCGGGCGGTCCCGCCGCCCAGGTCCTGACGCAGACTGTTGTGGGAGGGAGCCATGAGTAGCGAGGCGGACGCGAGCAAGGCGGACCGGCCGCGAGCGTTCTCCGCTCGCGTGCGCCTCGCCGGTTCCACGATTGCCCGCGTGGGCGGGCTGCTGATAGCCGTCATCATCATCATGACGCTCTTCGCGGCGGCGTCGGATGGCCGGTTCCTGTCCTTCAACAACCTCCTCGGCCTGCTGCGCTACATGAGCACGGTCGCCATCGTCGGCCTGGGCCTGACGCTGGTCATCGTCGTGGGCGAGATCGACCTCTCGTTCGCCAGCGTCTACGGCTTCAGCGCCATGGTCGTCGCCGTCTCATGGATCCTGTGGGGCGTACCCATCTACGTGGCCATTCCGCTCGGGCTGCTCGCCGCTGTCCTCGTGGGGGCCTTCAACGGATTCTTCACCACCATCGTGGGCATTCCCTCGTTCATCGCCACGCTGGGCTCCAGCACACTCGTATTTGGATTCACGATTCTCATCAGCAATACGGCCTCGTTCAATCCGACCTATCCGCCCACAGGCCGGGAGATCGACCCGTCACAGCTGGACTTCTTTACCGGTTTGAGCAACCAGAGCCTGCCCCTGGGCTTCCCGATGCAGGCCTTGTGGATGCTCGGTGCCGCCATGATCTTCGCCTTCCTGCTGGGGCGGTCGGTCTTCGGGTTCCGGCTGAAGGCCATTGGTGGTAATCCGCAGGCGGCCCGGCTGGCGCGCCTGCCGGTGCGCCGCTACAAGATCGTCGCGTTCGTGCTGTGCTCGACCATGGCGGCCCTGGCAGCCATCCTGGACTTCGCCTTCATCGGCTCGACGCAAGTCAACGCCGGGCAGTCGCTGCTCTTCCCCGTCTTCGCAGCCGTCATAATCGGTGGCGCCAGTCTGGCCGGCGGGCGTGGCACCGTCGTCGGCACCCTCGGCGGAGCGCTACTGCTGGCCGTGCTTGCCAACGGACTGGCACTCATCTCTGCCGGTGCCTTCGCGCAGCAGATGCTGCTCGGCACCGTGACCATCGCAGCTGTCGTCCTCGATCGGTTCACCCAGAAGCTGCGATGAGCGGCAACGGCGCGGCCGGTGCAGCGGACGGGTCGGTGAGCGGCGTCCGGATCACCGACCTGCACAAGCGCTACGGCGATACCCTCGCCCTGGACGGTCTGACCCTCTCGGCACGCCCCGGCGAAGTTCTGGGCATCGCCGGTCCCAACGGCGCGGGCAAGAGCACCATGATCAAGGTCCTTGCCGGCGAGGTGACTGCCGACTCCGGCGCGATCCTCATTGATGATGTCGACTGGTCGCCCGCCATCGGTGCCAGCCGTGTGGCCATCGTCCATCAAGAGCCGCAGGTATTCCCCAACTTGACGGTTGCCGACAACCTGCTCGTGGGGCGCGAGCGGCGCCGCTTCATGCGTCATGGGCTCAATGACGACGAGCGTAGGCTGATGGAAGACCTGGCCATCGCCGACGTGGCAGATCAGCGCCTGGAGAGTCTCCCGCTGGCCGTCCAGCAGCGCACCGAGATCGCCCGGGCGTTGGCCCAGGATGCGCGCGTCTTCCTGTTTGACGAGCCGAACTCGGCCCTTACCGAGGACGAGTCGGACGACCTGTTCCGACGCATGCGCCGGTTGGCCGACGCTGGTCGGGTCGTCATCCTTGTTTCGCACCGCCTGGCCGAGCTCGTTGCGCAATGCGATCGGGTCGCGATCATCCTGGACGGGCGCTGCCGGACCGAGCTCAGGGGTGACGGCCTGACCCAGGACGCCATCGCCCGCGAGCTCGTGGTAGGCCGCACGCAACGGGCTGCGGCGTCGGCCGTCGCGAGGCGGGAAGGAGGTTCGGCGGGCGCTTCGCTGGTCCTCTCCGGCTGGACACATCAGCAGGGCGAGTTCCGGGACATTGAGCTCGACATTCGTACCGGTGAAATCGTTGCCCTGGTCGGCGTGGAGGGTTCCGGCGCACGGGAGCTCGTGCGGTCGATAGCCGGCTTCGAAAAGGGCAGCGGCAGGATCGAGGTGGCCGGCCGGCAGGGCAGCCGGGCCGTGGCTGCTGGAACGGGCTTCGTTGCCGCCGATCGGCAGGAGAGCCTCTTCAGCAATCTCTCAGTCGGCGAAAACATCGTGTCACGCCTGAGTGGCGAGATCACCTCATTCCTGGGCGCCCTGCGCCGGGCCCGCATGGCCCAATTGGCGGCGAAGTTTCGCGACAGCTTCTCGGTAAGGGTCCACAACCTCGCCCAGCCCATTCGCTCGCTCAGCGGCGGCAACCAGCAGAAGGTCGCGCTCGCGGCCGCAATCATCAAGCGTCCCGAGGTGCTCGTCCTGGAGGAGCCCACGCGAGGCGTTGACGTGGCCAGCAAGGCGGAGATCTACACGCTAATGCGCGAATACGCCTCGGACCATCACGCCATTGTCATGTTCTGCACCGAGGTGCCCGAGGTGTACGAGGCGGCCGACCGCGCGCACGTGGTGTCAGATGGGCGCCTCTCGCCGCCGCTGTTCGTAGCGCAGTATGGTGATGTCGAGTCCCTAGCCAGCGATATCACGCGGCTCGAGCGTCACGGCATGGTCGAGGCGCTGGCAATGACGGCAGCGCCGGACTGACTGGCTGCTAGCCGATCGCGCCGCGAAAGAGTGGCATTCCGTCCACGCCGACGTGAACCCTCCACAGCCGCCCAAGCATTGGCGCGTCGCCTGTTACTTCGCTTATCTCACCGAAGTCGGTGATCACGAGCGAGCCATCGGTGAAAACACAGTTGAGGGGCACGCCACCGGTTCGCAGGAAATCCTTGGCGGTTCCGTCGGGCGCGACAATGTCCACGCCGCCGCTCATGAAGGTGGTGATCCACAGATCACCGTTGGCGGCAACCTTGAGGCCGTCAGGGATGTGGCCCTCGGGCAGCTGGTGTATCAGCTCGCTTGAGCCGCCAGGTCGTCGGCGGTATACGCGGCGTTCATACGATTCGACCCACACGATGGAGCCGTCGGCCTCGACCACGATGCCGTTGGGGTACGCCTCGGGCAGCTCCTCGAGCAGTTCGCCAGTCCCGTCCGGATTGAGCACGAAGACGCGGCCCGGCCGCCGGTCATCGGGCAGATAGTCGGCCGGGTCGGTGAAGTACAGACGACCGTCCGGGCCGAAGCTCAGGTCGTTGGGTGCCTGCAGCGCAACGCCATCGACCTCAGCCGTTACCTCCTCGACCCGCCCGTCGGGCCAGGCCTTTTGAATGGATGGCCGGCCCATGCGCTCGGCTCGCCAGGCGCCGACGGTCCCACCGTTCTGGGTGATATAGACCGCTCCGTCGGAGCCCAGCATGCAGGCGTTCGGCCCGCCACCGCAATCGGCGTAGTCGTGGATGCCACGGTCGGCCGACCAGGCGACGAGCTTGCTCGTGTAGGTCTCGACCATCACGATTCGTCCGTCGGGCAGGACGTCGGGGCCCTCTGGATGGCCCAGGCCGTCGGCCAGTGTTTCGATGCGGGCTTCCATCTCGTACCTTTCCGGCGATGCCGTCGCCTCAGTCACGGGGTGCTGGTTGGAACAACTCGATCAGATACTGATCGGGATCTATCAGGTACACGCTCCGGGCTCCTGCATTCGGCCCGGCGGTTATTGCCACGGTTTGAGGCGAGCGGCTGGTGAAACCGAGGCCCAGCATCCGGGCATGGACGCCCACCACGTCGTCGACGAGGAGGCACAGGTGGCCACTGCCGTAGTCGCACGGGCGGGCGGCGGCGGAGTGACGTTCCAGACCGCGATACTCGAGCAACTCCACGAACGATCCGGGCGCATTTGGGATGCGCAGGTACACGATGCGCAGCTCCTCGAATTCGAGACCGAGAACCTCCTTCAGGTACGGACTGGCCGCGAGGCGATCGAATTCGACCGTCAGGCCGAGGCCGGACTCGTAGAACTCGAGCGACCGATCCATATCGCGGACCGTGATGCCGCCGTGGAAGAAGCCGGTGATGCCGCTCATCTGATATCCGTTTGCGGGGCTGGCCGACAGCAGGGCTGCAATCGATACCTGCCCACAAAAGATAGCGAGTATGCTCAGCCCATGCTGGCTGGAGTTGCGCGCGTCGATATCACCCCGCCGCTGCCCGCCGACCTTCTGGGCTACGTGCGACGCGATCGGGCCGCCCGCGAAGTTGCTCGCCCGCTGCTCCTGACCGCCTGCGTCATCGATGACGGGTCCGGCACTCTGACGGCACTGCTGGCAGCGGACCTGGTAGGTATGCCGATCTCCCTCGCGTGGCGCATTCGGTCGGCCGTGGCAGAGCAGATCGGCACCTCGCCGGAGGCAGTTCTCGTCAACACCAGTCATACCCATGCCGCGCCATGGCCTGGTGCGGTCATGAAGCTTGGCGGCGAGTTCGACGGGCTGACGGACCAGGAGCGTGCGTACACGGCGTGGCTTCCCCAGGCGTTTGTCAGCGCCGGCGTCCAGGCCGCTGCCCAGCTCCGCCCTGCCGCAGTAGCCGGCGGCGTCGGGCGGGTGGCGGGACTGGCCGTCAATCGGCGCGAGCGCACTCCCGACCGCGGGACGATCCTCGGCTGGAACCCCGACGGCTTCGTCGACGAAGAAGTGCCCACGATCCGGATCGACGATCATGCCGGCGGTTCGATTGCCACGATTGTCGGCTTTGGTTGTCATCCCGTGGTCGTCGGTCCGGAGGTACCGGAGGTCGACTCCGACTTCGTCGGTCCACTGCGCGAGCAAGTGGAGGCTATCCGCGGCGGCCTGTGCCTTTTCCTCCAGGGTGCTGCCGGCAATATCCTGCCTCTCGAGGCGTTCCACAACCGACGTGGACCGGAGGAACGAATGGGTGCGCGACTCGGGCTCGAGGCGGCACACGCCGTGGCCGATGCCGAGCCGCGAATCTTGAGCACCGAAAAGCTCGACTATGGGTCCGTCACGCCGATCAGCCTATATCGGCGGGTTGGGCAGGCCGACCAGCCGGCACCGGTGATCGCGACGGCGAGGCGGGAGGTCCGCCTGCCGCTTCTCGACCCGCCGGCGGCCGAGGATTTGCAGCGCGAGCTGGCCGAGCGAAAAGCTGAACTCCAAGGCCGGCAGGCGCGGGGTGAGTCACGCGTGACCACCAACCCGGTCGCTTACCACGTGCAGTGGCTCGAAGAGACGCTCGCCGCCGTCCATGAACGTCGGGTGGCGCGCCACCTGCAGGGCGAGATCTGGGCCATGCGCCTGGGTGAGTGCGCGCTGGCCACTGCGCCGGGCGAGATCTTCAGCGAGATCGGGGCTGCCGTTCGACGGGCATCGCCGGCTGCCGTGACCATCTTTGCCGGCTACTCACAGGGCGTTCTGGGCTACGTGGCAACGCCCGAGGAGTATCCGCACGGCGGTTACGAGCCGGCTGTATCTCACCGCGGCTACGGACACCCGTCTCCCTTCAGCCCGGAAGTCGCCGGTATCGTCGAGCGGACGGCCATCGAGCTCCTGCAGGGACTGTTTCCGGCCGGCGCATGATCCAACCGGGCAACCGGGTATCGTTGGGGAACGACCAGCAAACGTTTTTCGGAGGTCCACATGCGAACACCGATCGAGATGCCGAAGCTCGGCTACGACATGGAGACGGGTAAGGTCGCTGCCTGGATCGCGAAGGTCGGCGACAGCGTTTCGCGTGGCGATGTCATAGCCGAGATCGAGACCGAAAAGTCGACGGTCGAGATGGAGGCCAGCGCCAGCGGCACGCTGGTCGAAATCGTCCACGAAGCAGGTGACGATGACATTGCCGTAGGCGCGGTGATCGGATATCTCGATGACGAGGCCTGATCCAGGGGATCGGGAAGTGGACACGCCGGGGCGGCGTGGCGTGGAGCTCTCGCCGATGCGGGCGGCCATCGCCCGGCGGATGTCCGACAGCAAGCGGACCGCGCCGCACTTCTACGTCAGCGCAGAACTCGACATGGATGCCGTCCAGCGGGCGGTTAACGAGCTCAACGAAGGCCGCGCGGTCGAGGACCGGGTGACGATAACGGCCTTTCTGGTAAGGGCGGTCGCGGCCAGCCTGAGCCGCTTTCCAGCGCTCAACGCCGTCTGGAACGCGGACACCCTCGAGGTCGTGGAGCAGGTCAACATGGGTGTGGCCGTGGCGTTGGATGAGGGGCTCATCGCGCCAGCCCTGATCGATGTCGGCGCGATGGACGTGGACCAGCTGTCGGTGGCGCTGCGCGACTTGGCGACGCGGGCGCGGAGCGGCAAGCTGCGCGCCGCCGAGATGACGGAGGCCACGTTCACCCTGACCAACCTCGGCATGTTCCCGGTGTCCTCGTTCACGGCCATCATCACTCCGCCGCAGGTCGCCATTCTCGCCACGGGCCGGGTCGCGCCGAGGCCCGTGGTGGTCGACGGCCGAGTCGAGGTTCGATCGCAGATGACGGCTACCTTGAGCGCCGACCACCGCGCCGTGGACGGGGTGCTCGTCGCGCGCTTTCTCTCCGACCTGGGCGATGCGCTGCGCAAACCGGAGTCATTCGCGGGCATCGGTTAGGCACCTACAGATTCGGGGACAAGTGTTCCGCTATCGCGGCGCGGACCATTACAATCGTTGCTGGCAACGTTTCGACGAGTAGCCGAAGCGAAACCACGCGGGCTCGTACAAGTCACACAGCTGAGGGCATTGGTGAGCGGTAGCGAAGCAGGCGGCACGCTTGCCGAGATGGCTCCTCCGCAGCGGAAGAGCCGTTTCGGGCGCCTACCCGAGGAATTTGGCGTGATCTTCGCGCTGGTCGCGTTGATCGTCCTCATCGCGGTGCTCCGACCCACGTTCCTGAATCCGGCCAATCTCGTGCAGCAGGTAAGTAACGCGGCCTTCGCCGGCATGATCGCGCTGGCCGTGGTCTTCGCCCTGGCCATCCGCGAGATTGACCTATCGGTCGGCTGGATCTTCAACTTCTCGGCCGTGATGGGCGCCAAGGCGATGGTTTTCGGCGTGGATCCCTGGCTCGCCGTCGGCTTCGCCGTCATCTTCGGCGGCGTGCTGGGCGCACTCAACGGCGTTCTGGCCGTCGGTTTGCGGTTGCCGGTGATCATCATCACGCTGGGTACCTTTTCGATGTTCCGCGGCCTATCCCTGGTCATCAACGAATCGCGCGCCGTCATCCCACCCGACACGAGCGGTACGTTCTTCCAGTTGGCCACGATGCGTATTGGCGGCCTCGTCCCCGTCGTGGCGGTCGTCTTCGTGCTGCTGGCCGTGGCGCTCCACCTGGTGCTGCATCACACCCGCTTCGGCTACCGGGTCCAGGCCATCGGCAGCAACCCGGAGGCAGCGCGGCTGGCGGGCATCCCGATCGCCCGCACGCGGATGCAGGTGCTGATCCTGATCGGTGCGGTGGCCGGGCTTTCGGGAGCATTGTTCCTGGGCTTTCGTGGCGCCATCGATCCGACGACGGGGCAGGACTTTCTCCTCGTCGTGGTGGCTGCCGTGATCATCGGCGGCACGCCACTGTCGGGCGGGTGGGGCACCGTCATCGGCGCACTGGTGGGGGCGCTGATCATCCAGGTCATAAGCTCCGGGATCATCTTCATGGGCATCGACGGCAAATGGAGCACCTTCGTGACCGGCGCGGTGATCGTCATCGCCGTCGCCGTGGATCAGCTCGTCCGACGCCAGCGCAGCCGCCGGGCCCTCAGATTCGACGACAGCGTGTGACCCCGATGATCGCGCCCGCGGCAGCCGGGCCTCACGAGAGA
>JACDHU010000060.1 GCA_013820865.1 Chloroflexota bacterium | reverse complement strand
GCGCATCCCCGCTCCGCGTCATCGTGCGCCACGTCCTTCCGAACTCGATTGCGCCGCTCATCATCACCACCACCATGGCGATGGGTCTCGTGATCGTCGGCCTGGCGAGCCTGGGCTTTCTGGGGCTGGGAGCGCAGCCGCCCGCGGCCGAGTGGGGCGCCATGCTGAGCGGTAGCCAAGCGCGCTTCTTCACCGCACCATGGCTGCTGCTGACCCCAGGCATTGCCATCATCATGGCCGTGGTCGGCTACTCCTTAATCGGCGACGGACTGCGTGACTCCCTTGATCCGCGCCTGCGGCACCTCCATTGAGCATTGTGACGAGCCCGCTGCTGCGCGTGGCCAACCTGCGCACCTGGTTTCACGTCGGGGCTCGGACGGCCAAGGCGGTGGACGGAGTCTCATTCGGGATCGCCGAAGGCCGGACGCTGGGGCTGATCGGCGAATCTGGCTGTGGAAAGAGTGTCACCGCTCTCTCGGTCATGGGCCTGATTGATTCACCTGGAAGGCTCGAGGAGGGGAGCAGCATCGAGTACGCCGGACGCCAACTGGTTGGCATGCCCGAGCGCGAGATTCGCACAATTCGCGGCAGCGAGATCGGGATGATCTTTCAGGAGCCGATGAGCTCGTTGAATCCCGTGTACACGGTGGGAGCCCAGATCGCCGAAGCCTTCCGCGCGCACCGCGACGTGAGCCGCGGCGAGGCAAGGACCCGCGCGATCGAGATGCTGCGACTGGTCGGTATCGCCAATCCGGAGAAGCGGGTCGACAGCTTTCCACATGAGATGTCCGGTGGCATGCGGCAGCGAGTGATGATCGCGAGCGCCCTCGCCTGCGAGCCGAAGCTGCTCATCGCCGACGAGCCGACGACAGCCTTGGATGTGACCATCCAGGCGCAGATCATTGCCCTCATCGATGAGCTGCGCGAGCGACTGAACATGGCCGTCCTGCTCATCACCCACGATCTCGGCGTCGTCGGACAGGTCGCCGATGAAGTGGCGGTGATGTACGCCGGTAGGATCGTCGAGACCGGATCGGTCGACGACCTGTTCGAGAATCCGCAGCATCCGTACACCGAGGCGCTGCTGGCGTCCATACCGCGTATCGGCATGTCGCGTGACCGGCCTCTCAAGGTCGTGGGAGGTACGGTCCCCAGCCCATTCGCCTGGCCGCCGGCCTGCCGTTTCGCGGATCGCTGCGAGTACGCGTTTGACAGATGCCATCGCGAGGAGCCCGGCCTGTTTCAGGTGGGTACCCAGCGTTCTGCATGCTGGTTGTGCGAGGGCGGCACCCGCGAGGCATCGCATCGAATGGTCGAGCCGACGGTCCGGACCAGCCCATGAGCGAACCGATTCTGAGCGGTCACCGGCTGAAGAAGCACTTTCCCGTGCGTGGCGGCTTCTTCGGGCGCGCGGCCGGGACGCTGCGGGCAGTTGACGGCGTCGACCTCGAGGTCATGCCCGGGGAGACGCTCGGGATCGTTGGCGAGTCCGGCTGCGGCAAGTCGACCCTCGGGCGCGTGGCGCTCGGTCTCCTTCCGCCCACGTCGGGCGAGGTCAGATTTGAAGGGCGGGACATCAACAGGATGGGCCGCTCGGCGCGCAAGACGTTGCGAGGCGACATGCAAATCGTCTTCCAGGACCCGGTCGGCTCCCTCGATCCGCGGATGACGGTGCGGCAGACCGTCACCGAGGGGCTTCTCATCCACGACGTTTCCTCACGCCGGGAGCGCGAGCAGCGCGTGGTAGAGATGCTGGGGCGCGTCGGCCTCGACTCGACCTGCCTGGACCGATACCCCCATGAATTCTCTGGCGGGCAACGACAGCGGATCGGCATTGCCCGGGCGCTGGTCCTGCGTCCTCGCTTCCTGGTCGCCGATGAGCCGGTCTCAGCCCTGGATGTTTCGGTCCAATCACAGGTGCTGAACCTACTGGTCGAGCTCAAGAACGAGATGCGCCTCACGTACCTGTTCATCGCCCACAACCTGGCGGTGGTCGGATACATCTCCGATCGGGTCGCGGTGATGTACCTCGGCACGGTGGTCGAGCAGGCACCGTCAGCGTTGCTGTATGAGCGGCCCCTGCATCCGTACACTATGGCGCTTCTGTCCGCGGTTCCCCAGGCTCACGCATCGGGGCGGAGGAAGCCGATCGTCCTCCAAGGGGATGTCCCGAGCCCCGTCGACCCACCGTCGGGTTGTCGCTTCCGCACGCGCTGCCCGATCGCGCAGCAGGTTTGCGCCGATGTCGAGCCGCCGCTCGTGGAGCACGCACCCGGACACCTCGCCGCGTGTCATTTCCCTGGCGAGTCGATGCCAAACGCGGCCGTCCGGGCGATCGGCTGAGAGGTCGGGTTCAGCTTCGGGCGGCGGCTCCCGCAGCGGTAGCGTGCTCCGTGATGATGTCGATGATTTCGTCCCACTTCTGCGCGGGCATGTCGTGCGCGAGGTCGGGGAGGATCACGAGCTTCGAGCCGGGAATGGCGGCGGCGGTGCGGTGAGCGTTCTCCACGGGAAGATGCGGATCGAGCGCGCCGTGCAGGATCAGCGCCGGGACTCGCACGTTTGCCAGCGCAGGGGCGCGCGAGGGACCGGCATGCACGGCGGCCGCCTGTCGCTCGACACCATCGGGATTCTGGTTGCGCGCCATGGACCGCGCGATGTGCGGACGGATGCGATCACGATCGAAGTACTGTGGCGTGCTCATCCATTGAATTTCGTCCAGGCGGAGCTCGATCTGCTCCTCCATCGTCTTGGGCCGACCGGCGTCGTCTTCCGGCATCCCGTGGATTGCGTATTCATAATTGCCGTAGATGTTGTCCGGCCCGCCGACGCCCGATGCCATTGACACGAAGCTGAGCATCCGATCCGGATGGTTGATGGCCATGACCTGCGCGATGTAGCCGCCGAGCGAGATGCCGACCACGTGGGCGGCCTTCGCGCCGAGCGCGTCAACCAGTCCGATCGTGTCAGCCGCCATGTCGTCGAGGGTATACGGCGGCGCCACCCGACCATCGCGGACGGCCGGGACGTCGGGAAACCCATACTCATCGAAGCTGGTCGAGACCCCCGCATCGCGATTGTCGAAGCGAACGACTTGGAAGCCCTTGGCCGCAAGTCGCTGACAGAACTCCTCCTGCCAGAACGTCATCTGGGCGCCGCCGCCGCTGATGAGGATCAGGACGGGATTGTCAGGGTCGCCGAACGTCTCGTATTCGATTCCCACCCCGTTCACGTCAACTCGCGGCATCGGTCTCCTCCGTAGTAAATTCTTGAGAGCAGAAGCACATTCCATTATCGCCGGATGCAGGGTACCATGACCCTGAACCGAAGCACAGGGGATTACGCTTGACCGCACCACACACCGTGCAGGGCACGCTTGCCAACGGCGCACGCTATCGCGTGGACTGGCCGACCGAATGGAACCGGACCCTGCTCATCTACAGCCGGCCGATACCGGTTGGGCCCGATGACCCACCCTGGAACGATGACGACTCGATGATTCACGCCATGGTGGACGCCGGCTACGCGGTGGCGGGCTCGGCCAACACCATTTTCTGGCCGTTGGAGCTTTCGTTCGCCAGCATCGAACCGCTCATCGACGCCGCCGCGGAGGCAGTCGGCCGTCCTCGGTACACGATCGGATTCGGGTTCTCGATCGGCGGCATCATTACTGCCGGGATCGTGCAGCGTTTTCCTGGGCTCCTCTCCGGTGCCCTGCCGATGTGCGGGAACGTCGCGGGTGCCATCGCGATCCACAATCGGGAGCTCGACGTCTCCTTCGTGGTAAAGACGCTGCTGGCGCCCGACAGCGGGCTCGAGCTCGTGAACATCTCCGATCCGGACGCCAATCTCGAGTGTGCCCGGGAGGTGTTGGCCCGGGCCCGGGCCACCCCACAGGGACGGGCGCGGCTGGCACTCGCGGCCTCCGTCGGCAGCATGCCCGGCTGGCACGATGCCGTGACTCCCCAGCCCAAACCCCACGACATCGAGGCGCGATTCAACAACCAGCTCGCCTGGTACGACCAGGTGTCGTTCCTGGTCTACTTCTGGGCACGAGAGCAGGTTGAACGTCAGGCGGGTGGCAATCCGTCCTGGAACACCGACACGGACTACGCGCAGCTGCTCCGCGACTCGGTCAGTCGGGATATTGCCGAGTCGCTGTACGAAACGGCGAACCTGAGCCTCGCCGACGACCTAGCGACCCTGGCATCGGCTCCGCGCATCACGGCGGATCCGTCCGCGGTCGAGTACCTGGAGCATCACATCGTCTTCGATGGAGACCTGGGCGGCGTGCCCGTCCTGACGATCCACACCGATGGGGACGGGCTGGTTATCCCCGACAACGAGGAAGCCTACCGCGAGGTCGTTCACGCGGCCGGCAACGGCGAGCTGTTGCGGCAGATCTCTATCCACCGCGGCGGGCATTGCAGCTTCACCAGCGCGGAGGTCATGGTTGCGCTCGGTGCGCTTGTTCAGCGGCTGCAAGGGGGCACATGGCCCGACCTCGCCCCGACCACGCTGAATGCGGCCGCCGACGCGAGCCCGTCGGAGCTGCGTGCCCTGCGCGAGGGCGAGCCGATGGCGGCCGCATTCTTCGACTACGACCCGCCGCCGTTCTCACGGCACTACGATGCCCGCGATGCGGGGCGACGCACGAGTGGTGAGGGCTGATGACCGCTGCCGCGGGGCGAACCTGGACGGACGAGGACGTGGTGGCGCTGGCGCAGCGCCTGGACAATGCAGGTCGCTGGGGTCCGGACGACGAGCTTGGCACGCTCAACTTCATCGGCCCTGAGCATCGGATTGCCGCGGCTGGCCTGGTGCGATCGGGGGTCACCGTGTCGCTCGCGCGCCCGCTGGAGGTCGACGCATCGTTGGCCGCGCGCGTTGACCTCGACCACAACGTGGTACACATGAATGCCGCCGATGAGCGCGTCGGGACGCCGCCGTTCGCCGGCGAGTACATCGGCCTGGAGTCACACCAGCCGGGCGTCACTCATCTCGATGCCGTCGGGCACATCGGTGGCTTCGACGGCAGGATCTACGGCGGGCGTCGCTTCGACGACGAGGTCGCGGATGACGGATTGCATTTCGGATCGGTCTATGCCCAGCGCCCGGGCATCTTCTCGCGAGGAGTTCTGCTCGACGTGGCCGCGGCGCTCGGAGTGGACTGGCTCGAGCCCGAGCACGAGGTCACCGGTCCCGACCTCGACGCGGCGGAGCGGCATGCCAGCGTCACGGTGGGGACCGGCGACGTGGTGGTGCTTCGCGTCGGCATTCGCGCGCGCGCGAACGTTCACGGTCCTTCGCCGACCAGCCCCGGCCCCGGGCCGGATGCCGCGCGGTGGCTGCACGACCGAGAGGTCGCCCTCTTCGCCAGCGACTCGCCGGAGCACATCACGCCGATGGGTGCTCGCATCCTGGGACGGGTCGCGCCGGAGGGTCCACCGCCGAGCGGAACGCCCGAGACCCGGTTCCCGCTCGTCTTCCATCAGCTCGCGCTACCGTTCGTTGGCCTCGTCCTGCTCGATCACGCCGAGGTAGAGGCCCTTGCGATCGCCTGCCGCGAGCTGGGCCGCCACGAGTTCCTGTTCGTTGCCGCGCCACTCGCGCTGCCCAATGGCACCGGCTCGCCGGTCAATCCGCTGGCTATCTTCTGATGGGCGTGGAACCGGCAGCGGAGTGGCCCAACCGTTGGCGCGGCCGCTGGATCTGGGATCATCAACCGGCCGAGGCATTCTGGTGGCGTGGCACTCACGCCCAGCCGCACTTCACGTACCTGCGCCGTGCCTTCGAACTCACTCACCCTCCCGAGCGACTCCCGGCACGCGTCACTTGCGACTCCCGATACGTGCTGTACCTCAACGGCACGCTTCTCGGCCGTGGGCCGGTGCGTGGCGAACCAGAGCATCTCGGCTGGGACGAGTACGACCTCGCGGCGAACCTCCGCCGCGGATCGAACGTGCTCGTGGCGCTGTGCGGTTACTACGGCGTGCCCGGCCCGTGGTGGATTCCGGCCTCGCCGCTCGGTACCCTGGGCCGCGGGTCGTTCTGCTTCGAGACTGCGCCCGACACCGGAGTTGACCTCATGAGCGATACGGTCTGGAAGGCCGTGCCGGCGGGCAGGACTCGGATCGGTGACAGCGGCATGCATTCGTTTCCCGCCGAGTCGGTGGACGGGAGTGTGGAACCGAGCCACGTGCACGATCCGACCAGTGCCGGCAGCGAGTGGCCGGCGGCCGTGATCGTCAGTGGGATCGGTCACGGCACGGTCCTCGACCGACCTCCGGCCGCCCCGTACATGACTCCGCTGCGCCGTCCCATTCCGCAGCTCACGAGCGATCGCGTGTTGGCGCAGGTGCTATCGACCGGCATGGCCGTGGCGGCCGAGATCGTGCCAGACCCCGTCGCGACGTGGCGGGGGCTGTCAACGGAGCCCGGTGACCGGCGCCTGAGCGTGTGGGACGTGGGCGGTATCTCGATCGGGCACATCCACCTGCGCGTGACGGGGGTGACGCCGGCCAACCGTGGCGCGGCCATCGACGTGGTCGGTGGGGAGGACCTGCGAGCGGACGGTCTGCCGGAGACCGCCCCCCGCGACTGGGGCGTGCGCTACCTGGTGGGCGAGTCAGATACGACCGTCACCTTCTTCGATCCCATCGGCCTGCGCTACGTTGCCGTCCATCATCCCGAGGGGCTGGAGGTGGCAGTGGAGTGGGAAGAAGCGCGCTATCCACGCACCGACGGCGCCACCTTCAGCTCCAGTGACCCGCGCTATGACGAGCTGTGGCAGCTGGGCCTGCGCACGGTCGATGTGTGCTCGACCGATGCGTTCCTCGACTGTCCGGGCCGCGAGCAGCGCGCCTGGGTGTCCGACGCCTACCCGCAGATCCTGGTGTCCCTCGTCACCAACCCGGATCAACGCCTGGTGCGCCATCACCTCGCCCTCACCGCGCGGAGCCGGCTGCCGAGCGGACTCCTTGCCGGTGCGGCGGCGTGCGACTTCGCACGCATCGGCTTCACCATGCCCGAGTACTCGTTGCACTGGATTCGCTCGTTGGCGGCGTATTGGCTGTACTCGGGAGATGACGCGTTCGTGCGCGCGCATCGGCCCATTGCGGACGTCATCATCGAGCGCTACGAGCTCCAGCGCGGTCGGAGCGGCCTCATCGAGAACATGCCCGGCTGGGTCTTCCTCGATTGGGCACAGGTCGATCGTGACGTGGTGACTGGTGCCCACGACGGCCTGTACGCGGCGGCGCTGCGGGCGTATGCCACCCTCCCGGACGCGGCGGACGTCTCAGCCATGATCGACGCCACGACCGCTGGCTTCGAGGCGCTGTGGGACGAGGCCCGGGGCGTGTATGTCGACGCCATCGGCGAGTCCGGTCGCAGCCGGCGCATCAGCCAGCACACGAACGGGACGGCCCTGCTGGGCGACCTCATTCCGCGCGCGCGTGTGTCGAGAGTGATCGACCGCATCAGCTCACCCGGCACCTCGCCACTTGGCGGACGCCTGGTGGTAACCGAGACTTCGGCCGACGTTCGAACCGATGGCCGCATCCCGACCTATCAGTACGAGAAGCCCGACGACTTTGACGAGGAGCGCGACGTTGTCGCGGCTCAGCCGTGGTTCTGCCGCTTCCTGCATGAAGGCTACTTCGCGCATGGGCGGACCGATCTCATCCTGGACAGCCTGCTGCGCTGGAATGTGCTTTCCGGGACGGGCACGCTCCAGGAGTTCTGGGACGCCGAGCCCGGACGATCGAGCCGATGCCACGGCTGGTCGTCAAGCCCGACGTTCGACCTCACCAGCTATGTCCTCGGCGTTCGGCCGCTCGAGCCCGGATGGGGGCGCCTGGTGGTCGATCCACAGTCGGGGCCGATGGATCGTATCTCGGGTACGGTCGCGACGCGGCACGGGTGGATCGAGGCCGAGGTTGAACGCGGCTCCCTCGATGTCGAACTGCCGAAGGGTGTCGTCGCCGAAATCGGAGGCGCCGAGTACGGGCCGGGACACCATCACATTGCGCTCCCGACGGAATCGGGCTGATGGGCTTCGCGGTGGACATCGCGCTTGACGCCGGCGCGACGGTGGGGGAGGGGCCGGTGTGGGACGAGGAGCGACAGGAGCTGGTGTGGGTCGACATCCCGAAGGGCCTCGTCCATCGCTGGTCGTCGATTGGTGGTGCCGCAACGCCCCAGCCCATCGGGCAGCCGGTTGGCGCTGTCGCCCTGCGTCGATCCGGGGGGCTGGTGGTAGCCATGCGCGACGGGTTCGGCACCACCGAGGGCTCCGCGCCGGACGTGGAGCTCCGGCGGGAGGTCGAGCGCGCGGACCGGACCACCCGCATGAACGACGGCAAGTGCGACGCGGCCGGCCGCTTCTGGGCCGGCACCATGGAGCTCGACATGGCGCCTGGCCGCGGCAGCCTGTATCGGCTCGATCCGAACTATGAGGTCACGTGTGCGCTCGACGGCCTGGGGGTGCCGAACGGGCTGGCCTGGACCTCGGACGGGCGGACGA
>JACDHU010000306.1 GCA_013820865.1 Chloroflexota bacterium | reverse complement strand
GAAGATCATATCGGCGTCCTTGAGCGCCTCGTAGATCTTCTCGCTGTCCTCTTCGGCCGCGCGCTGTCCGACCTGCGGATCAGCCCCAGCACCCAGGCCGCGAGTCATCTTGTCGCCGATACGAATCTTGTGCGGCGCATCGCTCTGGAGGAGCGCCTGGGCATCGGTGTTCACGCTGATGAACTCGACGCCCATCATCTCTGCGCGGATCATGCGGTTGACGGCGTTCGAGCCACCGCCACCGACGCCGATGACCTTGATCAGGGCGAAGTTCTCGGAGTCAGATCGGAGCGGCATTTTCGGGTGATCCTCTGCACGGCAGTGTGGCTGGATATGGTCAAGTGAGAGGGCTTCGACGGGTTTTATCGATTCTAGCGATCAGCGTATGACGGCGTCGGACGTTTTCCACAATTCAGGGCGGACTTATCCACAGCCTGCACCGTCAGAGTGGACGACCCGGCACCCTTTTTCCACGTCGCGCTTTGTGAGGCCGCCATTTACCCGCATCGCGGGTAGACGGACTGATCTGGCAGAGTCGTGGCCTGCGGACGGGGAACGTACCCAGCATCCGGGTAATTGGCAGGGTCGGCCTCGATGCGCTGGTCGCACCGACCAGCACCGGCCGCGTCGGCAATCAGCCCGGGAATAGATTGCGGATCCACTCCCCGATGCGGGACAGCGGATTCACGCCGTTGCTACCGCCGTACCCGATCGGCTCTTCGCCGATATGGTGGGCGCCCCACAGGAGCAGACCGATCGAGGTCGAGAAGGCGGGATTGCCGATCTGGTCCATCAGCCCGCCAGCGCCTTGCGGCGAACCGACGCGTACGGGCATGTCGAGCGTCTCGCGCGCCAACACCTCGACGCCCGCCAGGCGAGCACCACCGCCGGTCAGGACCGCGCCGGCCGGAAGCATGCCGGCATGCCCGGAACGCTTCACCTCTTCGCCAATGAGGCTGAACACCTCGCCCATGCGCGCCTCGATGATCTCGCACAGCTTGCGGCGCTGAATGGTCTGCCCACCGGACTCGCCCAGCACCGCGACATTGAGCAGCTCCTCCGGCTCGACCTCGGCCATGTTGGCGGTGCCGTGCTTGATCTTGATCTCCTCGGCCAGGTTGAGCGACGTGCGCAGGCCGATGGCGACATCGTTGGTGACATTGATCCCACCCACCGGCAGGACGGCGGTGTGATAGGCCGCGCCGTCGACGAAGATCGCGATATCGGTCGTGCCGCCGCCGATATCGGCCACGAGCACGCCGAGCTCCTTCTCGGTATCGGTCAGGGTGGCTTCGGCGGCTGCCAGCGAGCTGATCACCATCTCGTCGATCTGAACGCTCGAGCTGCTCACGCACTTGGACAGGTTCTGGACCGATGTCGCGGCGCCAGCCACGATGTGCGTCTCGACCTCGAGCCGCACCGCGCTCATGCCGAGCGGATCCTTGATCCCTTCCTGGCCGTCCACGATGTAGCCCCGCGCCACGACATGCAGGATCTCGCGGTTTGACGGCACCTGGACCGCCTTGGCGGCCTCGGTGGCACGCGCCACATCCTCGCGGCTCACCTCGCGCTTGTGCCCGGAGACGGCCACCACGCCCCGCGAGTTCTGGCTGCTGATATGGCTGCCGCCCACGCTGACAAACGCCGAGCTGATCTTGTAGCCGCTCAGGCGCTCGGCCTTCTCGACACTCGAGGCGATCGAATTCACGGTCTGGTCGATATTCGCGACCATTCCCTTCTTCATGCCGGCTGAGGGCGCAATGCCATAACCGATAACGTTCACGTCACCGGTGCGCCCGACCTCGCCGATCAAGGTCGTGACCTTCGTCGTCCCCGCGTCGATGCCGACAAGGACCGCTTCGCGTTCCAATCTCTCTCCTGCTTAGGGCCGCGCTCGACCGAGCGGGCCAGATCTGCCGTCCGAGCCTACAGGAAGTGGCGCCGGATGAGCGCCACGTTCTGGAAGATGCGCAGGCCGAAGGCAAAGAGGGCGACCAGGTACAGGTCGATTCCCAGCCGATCGCCGACAAAGGTCAGCGCGACCGCCACGAGCGCATTGGTGATGAATCCACTCAGGAAGATCCGGTTGTCGTAGTGCGCGTCGAGCTCGGCCCGAATCGCGCCGAGTACCGAGTCCAGCCCGGCCAGGATGGCCACCGCCGTATAGCGCGCCAGGTCGGGGCTCACGTTGACATTGAGCACCAGCCCGAGCGCGATTCCGAGCGCAAGGCCGACAAGAGGAAGCCACATGTGGACGAATTCCGAAACGGGTGTCTCGCCAAGCGAGGCTCCGCGTCCCGACGCGCGCGTCACCCCTTGGCACGGAAATATACCTTCCCGGGGTTGCGGACATCCACCCAGCCGATCTCACCCTCGGATTCCGCTGCGAACAGCGTGCGCACCGCAGTCACCTGGCGCTCGAGTCGCGTGATCGCTTCGGCCGTGGTCTCGCGTGGATCGATGCCGTACACGCCGAGTGCCAACTCCCAGCCAGGATCGTCGGCGGTCAGACGGAAGCCGAACTCGTCGTCGATCACGACGCTCAACTGGCCAGCGTCCGAACCGAGGGCGGCCGGATCGACAGCCATGATCCGCATCGCGGCATCGAGCAACCCTGTCGGCAGCTGATCGCCGACGGTGATGACCCGCGC
>JACDHU010000305.1 GCA_013820865.1 Chloroflexota bacterium | reverse complement strand
CAGCGACCGTGTCGCGCCGGATCCTGCTCGTGCAGGCGCTGCCCGCTGTATTGGCGCTGGTGGCCTTACTGACCGCCGGGCGCTGATCCTCAGTGCAAACGGTCGCCGAGAAGAAGCTGCTCATCCAGATCATTTGTGGAGCGAGACGACGGCGACACCTGCCGCGACCTCACCGGGCACCGCGCTCAATCGCTCGCCGCCGTGCCCTTGGTCGGCGGGACGACGGTTGCCGCGGCCCTGCTCAGCACCGGGAGGCTAGCTTCCCGCTCGGACACGGAGGCCGGGATCGACAAGGAAATTATGGCCGTTACGCTCGCGCTCACACGCTCGTAGCACAGCGCTGGCGGTCAGAGACTTATGAGTCCCCTGCTCTGCCACTGAGCTACTCCGCCACTCGATTCGTGCTCAGATCGACAAGGAAGCCTACCGAATGAACACCCTCCGAGGATACCGACAGTCGATAACTCCGGCAAGTTCGCGAGCGCGCGCTATCTCCTCGGCGACTAGCCCGCGCCCAGCAGCGGGTAATTCGCGCCGGGTCAGGTCGGCAAGAGGCGAAGAGTTTCGACATGACGAGGCCGCAGCGTGCCGAAGTGCCGATGATCGAGCGTGGCCAGCTTTGGCTCGTTCAGCCGCTCAACGATCGCAAGCACAGCGGCGTCGACGTAGCCGATATCCGCATCTGCGTATCGATCGCAGAGCTCGGCGATTCTCCGATGATCATCGGATGTCACGCCGATCACCTCGTAGGCTCCGCTTTCGATGTCAGCCAGGAGCGCGACCAGGACGCCGGGATGCAGGCTGCGATGGATGAGGTAATCGACCTCGACCAGGACGGGAGCCGGGATCAGGAGCGGCTCCCCCGCCTCCTCGATGAGCTGCCGGCAGCGAGCATGGTCGCCATCGCTGCGATCGAGCGCCGCGTAGATAGGGCCCGTGTCGAGGATCAGCGCCACGAGCGCGGTTCGGGACGCTCGTCAGCGGAGCGACGAGCGCCGTCCGTCGAGCCCGAGGCGCCGATGCCCATGCTGCGCGGCCGGGGCCGCGCCCCAGCCAGCTTCTCGTCGATCGCCTCGCGGACGATCGTCGCCATCGACACGCCACGATCCGCGGCAAGGCGTCGCAACCTGGTGCGGAGTTCCGCTGGAATGGTCAGAGTGGTGCGGTCCATGATGTCATGATATCACTCGATGCATCATCCATCCCGACACGTCCGGGTACCCGGTCGGGTCGGATGAGCTGGGCGTGTCCCGTGAGGGCGGCAAACCCTTCCGAGGTAGATGCATGCCGTGGGTCAGCCACCTAGCTGGCCCAGACCTTGCGGCCCCGACACTGGCAGGAGGGAGCCGCCATGATCCACTTCGCTGCACCGCTCGTCATCGCCACGCTGCTGCTGACCAGCTGCGCCGATGCGACGAGCAGTCCGCCAGCGACGAGCAGTCCGCCAGCCACGACAGACCCAACGAGCACGCCGTCTCCGACGCCCGCTGCAACGCCGGGCGAGACGCAGGAGCCAACCGACGAGCCGAGGCCGACGCCGACCCCGACCCCGGAGCCCACGCCCGAGCCTGTGTCAGAAGCTCGCTTCGATTCGCTCGAGCACGACGAAGTGCTGATTGTCGTCACCGATAATCTGGTCGTTCGCTCCGAGCCGGAGGTCAGTTACGACTCCGAGATCCATGACGTGGTCCTCGAGCCTGGCGATATGGTCTGGTACCGCGACGGTCCGCGCACGGGATCGGGGTTCGAATGGATCCAAGGTGAGGTACTGGACCCCACTCAGCCGGATGGCCGGCTCACCGGTTGGGTGGCCACCGGCGATAACGACAGCGATGAGCTGTGGCTGGCCGTGCCTCGGGCAGAAGGCGATGGATGGCGCCTACTCGGTACGGGGCGCGACGGCCGGGACTACTCGGTTGGCGTCGCCATGACGCAGGCAGAGTACGAGGCCGAGTGGGCGGAGGCCGGCGCGACGGACGCCCCGCCAGCGGTGGACTTCGAGACCGAGCTCGTCGTGCGATTCACGCACGCCGTCTCGAGCACGTGTCCCGACATGGACTTCCACGGCATCGGGATCGACGCTGACAACCGGGTGGTCTACTCGGCCGGAAGCGGACCGATCGTTCCGGAGGGAGCGACCGGCTGCACCACCGACGCCCTGCCCTACGCCTTCATCGTCGCCTTCGAACGCGAGATCATCCCCAGCGGCGAGGTCGACGTACGGCTCGAGCGCGGGTTCGTCGCCTGCGCAGATTGCGGGCGCGACGATGAGCAGGTGACCATCGAGCTTCCGTAACGGTCGCTCCTTCCATCTTGGGCGCCAGCCACGCGCGACCTACGAATGGACACGAACAGCGGACAGGCGGCCGCAACGCCGCTGCCTGTGCCGCTTCAACCCGACGGCCTACCGGCTGATGGAGCGGTACTTCCTGATCGCCAGTGGCGTGAAGATCGCCACGATGACGACCATCCACGCGATCGTGACGAGCACCGGATGCTCTCCCGGTGGCCCCGCGCCGGCGAACGGATTCGGGTTGCCCCACAGCTCACGGGTGGACGTGCTCAAGGTGCTCACCGGGTTCCACTCGGCAACCGGCTTGAGGAAGTCAGGCAGTGTCGAAGGGGGCACGAAGACGTTCGAGATGAACGTGATCG
>JACDHU010000059.1 GCA_013820865.1 Chloroflexota bacterium | reverse complement strand
CGCCACGCGCGCACGGCGCTTCGTGGCAATCGATGAAGCGAAGGCCATCCTTGACCGATGGCTGCCCGAGTCAGCGATTGCGGGCGTGCGCGAATGGGACATCGCGCGCCTGCTGGAGCCGTACGGTGACGGCACGCTCCACGGCAAGCTGCTGAAGCGGACCCGTAAGCAACTCCGATCGGTCTCCGGCCGAGAGGCGCTCACCGTTCCCTTTCTGTTCCGCAAGACCTGGAGCGCACCGTGAGCCGATCGTCACGACGTCGCAAGGGCCGCAGCTACCAGCCGCTCCCCGCGCGCCGCAACCGGGCCTGGATCGCCCGATTGCTGGTCGTAGCCGTCGGCGCCGTGCTGATCATCGGCTCGCTCGCGCTCTTCACCGGGACGCAGTGAGGGTTCGGAGCGCGTGACTTTGGGGAAGGACATAACGGGCGTTAGAACCTTCTGAAGTCCTTCCGTGAGCACATTTCGCCTGTTTCGATCCTGATCCGGTCCTACTAGAAGCACATTTCGGGGTTGAACCCCTGTTGTGTCCGCGGGGAAGGACATGGTGGGAGACTAGAGGGTCTCCTCCATCAGCGAGCGGAGGTGGAGCAGCAGTTTGAAGAGCTCCGGTGCTGCGGCAAGCAGGTCGAGGTCATCCGGCTGAACGTGGTCGAACAGCCGGAACTCGGTGTGCGCCTCGAGCAGGCCGGCCCCCTCCAGGGCCGATGCCAGGGATCGTGACTCCACGAAGGGAACGTGGCGATCCTCGGTCTCGTGCATGAGATGCACGCGCGCGGTGAGCCCGTCGAGGTGCCGCTCCGGAGAGATCGCGTCGATGAACGTCAGCGACGGGGCCGGCAGTTCGTCGATCGAATGGCGCGCTGCATCGAGGTCCGGCGCCGTAAAGAGGTCATGCACGGTCCGCGCCGGGTCACTCTCGAGAGAGGCGCGCAGCTGCGGATCAGCCGCGGGCCGGTCGCCGGCGAGGATCGCATCGGCGAAGGCGTCGTCGAGGGCCGAACGGTCCGCATCGGCGGTGACCTGGTCGAGCATGAAGCGCAGGTAGACCTCGCGCGCCAGCGGCGTCGGGGTCCAGGGCACGACCTCGTCATCGGCGCCCACGTAGGCATGGGCAGACACCGAGCTGAGATAGGTCGCAGCATCCCCGAACGCGCCGAAGGCGTTGACCCAGCGGACCTGCGAGGCGATCCGTGGGTCCCGTGCCGCCAGGAGCGCCAGCGACCCACCGACGCTGAAGCCCACGATGCCGATTCGCTCGCGGTCCACCTCCGGCCGCGCGGCCAGCAATTGGAAGGCGCGCACCACGCCGTCGATCTCGCCCACCTCGAGCCGACCCTCGAGCAACGTGCGCGAATCGGGCACCACCACGGCCACGCCGGTACGGGCCAGCGCGTCCGCGACGCGTTCAATGGCCGGATGGTTGCGGCCGAGGTTGTTCACGCCGAAGACGAGGAGCATGGCGCCGGCTGGCCGTTCCGCCGATGCCCACGATGGGAGCCATAGCTCGGCCAAGTCGGGATCCTGCCCCTCCTCGGCGGCGCGGTACGGAAGGCTCGTGCGTTGCGGTGTCTCGCTGAAGATCGCCAGCGGCTTCGGTCCCGCGTCGAGCAGGCTCGGGAGCATCGCCGCGGTCTGGATGGCAACCCGCGTCGGCTCAAAGGCCACGAGCACCACGACCAGGACGAGCAACGCAAGGCCGATACGACGCAGCCATCTCATCGGCCCATCCTACGCGAGCACGAACCCCGCCTGATCCGGCGGGCACTCGAGCACCGTACTGGTGAACGTGAACCATGACGACTGCGCCAGCATGGCCGACCTGGCGCCGGCCGCCGCGCTCGGCGCGCTCGATCCAGACGAGGCCGCGTTCCTGCGCGCACACCTCGCGACGTGCGTGCGCCCGCACCTGGAGCTGCGCGAAGCAATGGCGTTGGCTGCGACCATCGGGGCGGCCTGTCCGGACGAGGATCGGCCGTCGCCGGCACTGCGAACCCGGCTCCTCGACGCCGCGCGCGCCGATGCGGCGAGGGAAGTCAGGCTCTAGCCGCGCTGCTCCTGGCCGTCCGATCGTCGCGAGGCGGCCTGTTCCACCTGGAGCCGGAGGCGATACAGCACATTCCACTCCTCCCCGTTCAGGCTTGCGATGTCGATTCGCCCCTGGATCTCATCGAGCCGCTCGCGCATGGCGTCGACGTCACCGTTCACCAGGGCGTGTGCCTCGATCAGCTCGTCCTCGAAGCCTTGTGACTCCTCGTTCCAGGTCAGGTAGGCATCGGCGAACGCAAGCTCTCGCCCGACGGCGGCCCGAACGCGATAGGCGTCCTCCTTCGGGCCGTTGATCGAGATGTTGGTGGCGTAGGCGAAGATCACGAGCTCGCCGGCCTCGAGGCGCATCGGCTTGCCGCGCACGACGGCACCGAGCAGGTGCTCGGCGGCGAAGCCCACGGTGCGCATCGGCCATACTCGAGGTCCCGAGCCTTCGGTCACCCGCACGTCGGTGATGTCGATCGTCTTCAGCGCGGACTGGACGGCCTCGACCAGGTCATCGTCACTGCTCCCTTTTCGCATGACGAGCGGAACCTGCACGAGCTTGCGTTTGCGACGCCAGCGTTGGAACAGGAGGACGGGCGTCAGCGCCACCATCTGCAGGACCGATGCGCCGAGCATGAAGGTCGCCGGGTAGCACATCGGCAGGAGACCCACCCACGTGCCGATGCTCCGCTCGGGATGGAACTCGCCGAAAACACTGATCCCGGCAACGACCGGCGGCGTGAGCACAATTGCAGCAACCAGGCCGATGTAGTGAATGGCCTCGACATCGAAGTTGTCATCGATGACGCCGGCCATCTCCAGCCCGGCACCGGTGAAGATCGGGATGGCGAAGCCAACGATGACGATGATCCAGCCGGCGGCCGCGAGGCTGATCACCGACAGGATCCGGCCCTGGCGACCTGGCACCTGGCCGAAGTAGAGCGCGGTCGCCCAGCCAAGCGCGAACGATGCGGATCGGCTCAGCGCCTGCCACGCGATGAGCAGGACGAATGGGAGAAAGGGCACGGTCGGCTACAGGGCAAGCGGCATGCCGCTCACCCGATATCGAGCGGCCGGACCGTCATCATCTCGTCGACGCGGCCTTCCCACTCGGAACGAGGCGCATCACAGAACAGCTCGATCTCGTTGCCGTCCGGGTCCGCGGTGTACAGGCTCTTGGTGACGCCGTGGTCCGCGGTGCCCTTGAGCAGGCCGCGTTCGGCCAGAACGGCATGCGCAGCCTTCACGGCGTCCCAGTCGGCGAGCTGGATGGCCACGTGATAGAGCCCCACGGCGGTCGGGAGCGGTGACGGCGCGGAATCTCCGACCCGAAGGAGCGCGAGATCGTGATGATTTTCGCCGGTCGCGGTCAGGAAGATCATCACGTTGCTCATCTCGCTCGACACCCGAAAGCCCAGCAGGTCGCGATAGAAGGCGAGCGATCGGTCGAGGTCGCGCACCTTGAGCACGACGTGTCCGATTCGGATGGGCTGGAGCATGGACCGATGCTACCGCACGCGACCGCAGCGCCTACGGCAACCCCAGCTTGATGCGGCAGGCTGGCCACGGCTGGAAGCCGCGCGCCGCGTGCAGTCGCTTGGCCACGATGATCTGCTCCGCTCGGGTCGCCTCATGCGGATACTCGGCGAACTCGCCGCCGTCGTAGCCGTGCCAGGTGGGATGGCTGAACTGGAGCCCCCCGTAATACCCGTTGCCGGTATTGATCGCCCAGTTGCCGCCGGACTCGCATTTCGCCAGGCGGTCCCAGACCGTGTCACCGTCGTACGTGACCACGCGCTGCGGCGCGGGGGCCGCGGCGACCGGAGCGGGGGCCGCGGCGACCGGAGCGGGCGTGGGCGCGGGCGTCGCGACGCTGTGGAGGGTCGCCTCCATGGGTGCGAACGCGGGAGTCGGCATGGCCTCGGCTTCAATCATCTCGACGTCGCGCGACAAGGGAGCGACCGGCGACCCACCACGAACGGACACCAGGCTGCGATCGAGCCCCGTGGCAGGCGGCAGCGCATCGGTGCCGGCAAGCAGGCTGTCGGCAACAGCGACCGGAATGGTTGCCGCGGAACGGGCTGCCAGCGGGGCGAGGAGGGCGATGCCGGAGATGCTGATGGCGGCCAGGACGAGGATTCGGCGAACGAGCGTCATCGACGGCTGTCCGCGAACGATGTCATCAGTGTGGCGCTCAAATGGGTCAAGGCGGCTGCACGCCGCAGGAGGTCCGGCAATACAATTCTTCCATACGTGGTCCGACCGGCAGGCTCTGCCTTCAAGCAGGTGGCATACCGGCGAGCAGCCACCCTAGCATTCACCGCTCGACCTGTCGAACGTGAAAGGAGCCCATGCCACGTCGCAAGAAGGAGCCAGAACAGCGTCGCGGCGCCGTCGTCGTGCGGGGCGCGAGCGCCGGCGACCGACCGACCGAAGACCAGAAGCTGCTGCGTTCGCGCGACCTCACCCCCGCCTTCCACGAAACCGATGCATGGCGGACGCTTCGCATCGTGGGCGAGTTCGTGGAGGGCTTCGACGCCCTCGCCGAGGTGGGACCGGCGATCAGCATCTTCGGCTCGGCACGCGTCGGCAGGCGAAATCGGTACTACTCAGCCGCCCGGCATCTCTCGGCGGCGCTGGTCAAGCAGGGCTTCGCCATCATCACCGGAGGCGGACCGGGCATCATGGAAGCGGCCAACCGCGGAGCGAAGGAGGCGGGCGGCCTCTCCATCGGCGCAAATATCGAGCTGCCGTTTGAACAGGGCCTCAACGAGTACGTTGATCTTGGCATGCAGTTCCGCTACTTCTTCGTGCGTAAGGTGATGTTCGTAAAGTACGCGGAGGGATTTGTCATCTTTCCCGGCGGCTTCGGGACGCTGGACGAGCTGTTCGAAGCGCTCACGCTCATCCAGACCGGCAAGGTCGAGCACTTCCCCGTGGTCCTGTACGGCAAGGACTACTGGGAGGGCCTGATGCAGTGGATCCGCGATAAGCCGCTGTACGAGGAGAAGGTCAGTCCAGAGGACCTCGATCTCCTCACCATCACCAGCGACATCGACGAGGCATGCGAGGCAATCGTCATGCACCACCGCTCCCGCACCAAGGAACAGGCGCAGGAGCAGAAAGAAGAGGCCAGCCGGAAAGCAACGAAGGATGCCGTGACCGATGCGGCCGCGGGCCGAGGCGCATGACCTCCATCCACGCCGCCTGCACGGGCTGCTACGAACTGATCCCGGTCACGCCGGGCCAGCTCTTGGGCTCGTGGTGATCGGTGCGTTCCTGCTGACGTTCCTCGTGGCGGTGGCCTACCGGCTATCCCGCTAGAACCGCTGACGACGGCCTAACCGAGGACGCCGAGCAGCCAGAGAACCAGGATGATGACCAGGATTGTTCCGACGAGTCCGAGACCGAGCATGTGTGATGTTCCTCATTGCGAATTGTGTACAACATGACGCAGACGCACGCTGTGTGCCAGAACCCACCATCAGGTCATGATCCCAGCCCAAGGCGACCGCGTGCGACCACCAACATGTCGATGATCGTCGCCTCGAGATCCTCGGGCAGGGCATCCCATTCGAACCAGCGCGCGACGAGGGACTCGACGCTGCCGACGGCCGGTGATCCCGGAGGCGCGAGCACGAGGTAGCGCACGTCCAGGTGCTCCTCGACCACCCCGCGGTTACACGGCGCGGGATGCCGATCGAGGTGCAGGATGCCCCGTACGAGTTCGAGACCGGCAATGCCCGACTCTTCAGTGGCCTCCCGCAGGGCCGCCGCCGCCAGGCCGGAGTCCGACACCTCACAGTGACCGCCCGGCTGAAGCCAGCGCCCGACCTTAGGATGCAGGACCAGCAGCAGCTTACGTGCGTCCGTGTCAAGAACGAGAGCGCTGGCGGTCAGGTGCGCTGGCGCGGAAGTCCGCCACACACCGTCACGGTGATCGGCGAGGTAGGCCAGGAACGTGTCTCGCAGCTCACGCTGTCGTTCAGCGGGCGGCGTCCAGGATCGCAGCTCGTCAGAGGCGGATGCGTGAAGGCTCATCGTTCACAATCCTGTCAGGTCGAGTCCACCTCCGCACAAGCCCATGAGTCGCCGCGACGCTCCGCGTGGCGACCCTCACGCCCTGAGATCGGCGTCACTCCTCTCGGCGCTTCGGCTTCGGGCGACGCTTCGCCTCGGCTTCCCCGGGCTGCTGATGATCGGCCCGACGAGGCTCGCGATCCGGCGAGTTCATGACGGCCACGAGATGTGCCGCCAACAGGATCACGGCTGATGCGACGAGGGCCCACGTGAGCACCGCGGCCAGCCCGGCGATCGGCCCGTAGGCGGAGTCAAAGCCGCCGAAGGTGCCGACGTAGGCGGTGAACCCGACCTGCGCCACGCGCAGGGCGATCGCCCCGACCGCGGCGCCGAGGAGCGCCGTCTGCCAGGTTGCCGCGCGGCGCGGGATGAGGAAATAGAGCAGGTACAGCGCGGCACCGATGAAGAGCACTGGCACGACCTGGCTCTGGGCCAGGAGGCGAACCGACATCGGCAGGTCGAGGGTCTCGCCGGCGAAGGCCAGGACGACGTCCACGACGCCGGCCAGCGCAAGCAGCGCCCCAACCGTGAACACCATCACGATCCGCTCGACTTGGCCCTTCCAGAACCCAGGCGGCTCGATCTCCTGCCACATGATGTTGATGGCTGCGATCAGGCTGGCGAAGACCCGGCTGCCCGAGAAGATGAGGAAGCCGATGGCGGCCAACATTGCGCCGCCGCTGGCATCCACGGTCTCCTGCACGATCTCCTCGATCACCCCCTGCTGACCAGGCAGGAAGCGCGCGACCTGGTCGACCAAGAAGCTGCGCGCGGTGTCGGGACCGACGACCACGACGCCGATCGAGACTGCGGCAATGAGCAATGGCGGGACCGAGAGGACGAGGTAGAAGGCCACGGCCCCCGACCACTGGAGCCCTTCCTCGTCGATGTAGTTCGCGACCGTTCGACGCAGCACCCGCCACGCGGGGCGGATACGTTTCGGAACGCGACGGTCGATGGTGGGTGCCGTGGGCGGCTCCTGGCTGCTGGGCTGAGCGTCGGTCCGCTCGGATGAGCGCCGGTCTGATGAGGATACGATGATCGCCATTCGTCCGGCACGTGCGACCGGCGCCCATGGTGGATCGGATAGCTGGTCCGCGCCTTGCGACTGCGCGAACGCATGTTCTTCGACGACTGGAGCGGGATCTGGCGGACGCTGCTCGTCGGCGCGCTCGCATATGCCGCGCTCATCGCCCTCGTCCGCATCGCGGGAAAGCGAACGCTGGCGAAGATGAACGCGTTCGACCTCGTGGTCACGGTCGCGCTTGGGTCGACGCTCGCGACGATTCTCCTGTCGGAGGACGTGGCGCTGGCCGAGGGCGTCGCCGCGTTCGCGCTGCTCATCGGCCTCCAGCTCATCATCACCTGGTTGTCCGTGCGGACGAAGGTCGTCCCGAAGCTGGTGAAGTCGGAGCCGACGCTGCTCGTGTTTCGAGGCCGCCCGCTCGACGACGCAATTCGCGCACAGCGCGTGAGCCCCGAAGAGGTCAGCCAGGCGGTCCGGACGGCCGGCTATGCGAGCGTTGCGGGGGTCCACGCCGTGGTGCTCGAGACCGACGGCAGCTTCTCGGTCATCAGAGAGGCCTCGCCTCGCGAAACCTCTGCGCTGCGAAACGTGGCCGGCTGGGACGATCAGTCCTAGCGATAGTGGCGGGCCCGACCGGGGACGAACCCGCGAGTTAGCTCACGCATCCGCATCCCCGTCGTTGGACGCGAGGAGATCATCTGCCGAGTCACCCTGCTCTCCGCGTAACGTGGCGGTCGAGGTGGTCGAAGATCTCGGCAGAGAGGGACCGCCGTCGACCACCGACCTGGTGGCCGCGGCGATGGCCCGCCACAGCGCGACGGGATCGCCCAGGAGACCTCGCCCCCTGCGTGATGTGGCGAGCCGCCGCCCTCGCTTCGTGATCAGCTTCAGGCGGGACGTGCTCTCGCGCAGGACGCCGAGCTGGTGGACATCCGACTCCGAGCGGGCGCGGCCGGGCCAGTCCCACCAACCGAACCGCTCGGTGGCCCCATGGACGAGCCGCGGAGGAAGGTATCCACTCGCGGTCAGCGTCACCCCGCTACGGCAGGTGGTGAGCAGCCAATGCATCGGCTCGATCACCGCATCGGGCTCCTCGGGCGGCTCGGGCGGGGCCAGCAGGCGGTCGGCGACGCGAGCGCGCCACGCGCGGAGCCGCTCGGGGTGACCAAGCTTGATCCACGTATCGACACGCTCACGGATGACCACGGAGAGCCAGCTTTCAGGCGACGCGTGGGGTGCCGGCTCAGTGGCCTCCTCGAGGCCCATGACCGCTCCCCATTGCAGCAGGCCCGTGTCGGGCGGCTTCACGCCCGACGAGGCGACCGCGGCACGGAAAGCGGAGAAGCCCCTCCGGGCATCATCGGCCCAGGCCTCGAGGATGGCCGTCGTCGCGGGCGAGCCGGCGATCGACGCGTACCGCTGGCGACCGAGAGCGTCCATC
>JACDHU010000304.1 GCA_013820865.1 Chloroflexota bacterium | reverse complement strand
GCTCGGGAACCAGCAGGCGCGCACCCGGTCGTCGGTATGACGATCCTCGGACGGAGACTACGGTCGCCAGGGCCGTCCGCTCCCCTGCGGTTCGCAGTCGCTCAGCAGCCTCGAGAATCTGGTCGATCTCACTCACGAGACCGACTGTACCGGATTGCATCGGTCCATTTGGTGGACTAGACTGAACTAAGTCTGCCAAATGAGGCTTGGATGAAGACCCAAGTGAATATCCACGAGGCGAAAACCCACCTCTCGCGGCTCGTGGACCGAGCGGCGAACGGTGAGGAGATCGTCATTGCCCGTGCCGGTCGCCCGATCGCCCGTCTCGCGCCGCTCGTCCAGGAGGGCCAGCCGCGACGTGGCGGCATCTGGAAGGGGAAGGGGTTCATCCACGACAACTTCGATGACCCCCTGGACGAGGAGTTCGAGGCAGCCTTCCGCGGCGAGTCTCCGTGAGGCTGCTCCTGGACAGCCACGTCGTCCTCTGGTGGTTGTTCGGTCTCCCTGTCAAGGAGGAGGCCCTGACCGCCATCGAGTCGCCTCACAACACGACGTTCGTGAGTGCCGCCGCCGTCTGGGAGATCGAGATCAAGCGTGCAGCCGGCCGGCTGACGGCCCCGGACGACCTCTTGGACGCACTTCGGTCAGCCCACTGCGATCTGTTGCCCGTACTCGCAGCACATGGCGTCACTGCCGGTCAATTGCCCCGTCATCACGGTGATCCCTTCGACCGCATGCTCGTGGCGCAGGCGCGGCTCGAAGGCCTCACCCTCGTGACGCGTGATGAGCGGCTCGGCGCCTACGACGTCACCATCCTGCCCGCCTGACGTGACCGCCTTCCTCGACGAACTTCGCCGCGGTCTGCCGGAATTGCGACTCCTGACCGATGACGTCGACCGCGAGTCGTATCGGCGCGACGAGACCTCCCACTTCGAGCCGGGACTGCCGCTGGCCGTGGCGCTGCCCTCGAGCACCGACGAGGTCGCGGCGATCATGCGTCTCGCGACCGCCCACCGCGTTCCGGTCGTGCCGCGCGGCGCGGGGTCCGGCCTCTCAGGAGGGTCTGCCGGAGTAGGAGGCGCGCTGACGATCGCGCTGACCCGCATGAACGCCATCATGGAGATCGACCGGGCGAATCTCGTCGCCGTCGTCCAGCCCGGCGTCATCAACGCGGACCTCAAGACGGCGGTAGCGGCCGAGGGCCTGTTCTACGCCCCGGATCCCGCGAGCTACGAGTTCTGTTCCATCGGTGGAAACATCGGCACCAACGCCGGAGGCCTGTGCTGCGTGAAGTACGGCGTCACCCGCGACGCCGTCCTGTCCCTTGAGGTCGTGCTCGCCGATGGACGCGTGATCCGCACCGGTGGCCGCAACGTGAAGGACGTGGCCGGCTACTCCCTCACGCACCTGTTCGTCGGCTCGCAGGGAACGCTCGGGGTCGTCACCGAGGCGACTCTACGCCTGCGACCCGCGCCGCCACCGAAGCAGACGATGCTCGCCTTCTTTCCGACCCTCGAAGCCGCCGGTCATGCCGTGGCCTCCATCATGGCCGCAGGTCTCAACCCGTGCACGCTCGAGCTCATGGACCAGGTGGTCATCGCCGCGGTGGACGACTGGCACTCCCTTGGCCTGGACCGATCCGCTGCGGCGCTCCTGCTCATCGAGTCAGACCAGCCCGGCCCGGCCGCCGATGACGAGCTGGCTGCCGCCGAAACCGCCTGCACCGATGCCGGCGCCACCTCCGTCGTGCGCGCCACTGATCCGATGGAGGCCGATTGGCTGCGCCAGGTCCGACGGCTCGCCTATCGCGCCATGGAGCGCCTGGGGGTCGCTCGCATGGAGGATGTCGGGGCACCTCGCTCGCGGTTGCCCGATCTGCTGATGGCCATCGAACGAATCGCGGCCGCGCATGAGCTGCGATGCGGGACCTTCGGACATGCCGGCGATGGCAACCTGCATCCTACCTTCGTCTGGGATCGCGGCGATGAGGCAGCCGAGGAGCGCGCCCATGCGGCCTGCGAAGAGCTCTACCGTGCGGCGATCGCGCTGGGTGGAACGGTGACCGGCGAGCACGGCATCGGCGCATCACGCCGGCCTTTCCTCGAGGAGCAGCTCGGGTCCGATGCGGTCGACGTCATGCGCTCGATCAAGGCCGCCCTCGATCCGCTCGGCATCCTCAATCCGGGCAAGGTGGTCTAGGAGGCGCCGTCCAGGAACTCGCGCAGAACCGCGTTGAATCGCTCCGGCTGCTCGAGATTGATCATGTGTGCCGCGCCCTCGAAGACCTCCAGACGCGCGCCTGGCACGGCATCGGCGAGATGGCGCATCGACTCGCTCGTTCCCGGATCATCCAGGGTGCCGAGCATGGCCAGCAGCGGCATCTGCAGCTCGCTCAGCCGGCCGGCCGCGGGCGGATCGAGTGGTTGCGGTGTCCCCTCCTCCTTCTCGGCCCGATAGTTCGCCAGGACCCATTCATGAACCTTCGCGCGTATGTCCGGGACGCGATCGGTGGGCTGGCCCGGTCCATCGGCCCAGTACGCGGTCTCCCATTCCGCGACGGGCTCCCAGTTGCGGGCGCCGATCCATGCCTCAACCTGTTGCCAACCGGGCGGCTCCGCGTCGTCGGGCGACTCGTAGCCGCTGATTCCGCCCGCCGCCACGATCAGCGACCGCAC
>JACDHU010000058.1 GCA_013820865.1 Chloroflexota bacterium | reverse complement strand
GGTACGAACGGCACTACTCTTGGCAATGTTGCGCAAACCTATTGCGCCGCACCTTCGGGCGCCGGTATGATGCCGCGCACCTTTGATACGCCGGGCCCTCGCATGCGCGAAATCCCCCGAGCACACCATGGAGGAGAAAAGAACGGATGCAGAAGTACACGCGATGGAGCGCCATCCTGGTCGTGCTGATGCTCGCCCTTGCCGCATGCCAGAGTGACGGCGGTAGCAGTGGCGACCCAGGCACCAGCATGGACCCAGGCACCAGCATGGACCCAGGCACCAGCATGGACCCAGGCACCAGCATGGACCCAGGCGAGAGCATGGGCACCGGCAGTGGCTCGGCAGCCGACTGCGACGCCGATGAATTCGGTTGCATTGAGCTTGCTGAGGGCGATCCGCTCGTCATCGGCACCGCGCTTGTGATCAGCGGCGCGAACGAGACACTCGGCACCGATAGCCAGACCGGCACCGAGGTCGCCCGTCAGTTCCGCCCCGAGATCGCCGGCCACGAGGTCAGGTTCGATCACCAGGACGACGAGTGTGGACCCGAGGGTGGCACGGCCGCCGCGCGCGCACTGGTCTCAACCGAGAACATCGCTGCCGTCATCGGCACCAGCTGCTCGGGAGCCGGCGTTCCGGCCGCCGAGATCACCAGCGCCGAGGGCATCCTGATGGTCTCGCCATCCAATACGGCACCGTCGCTGACCGCCGAGGACACGCACGAGCCGTTCTACGCGCGCACCGCGCACAACGACGAGATCCAGGGCGCGGCCATGGCGCAGTTCGTCTGCGAGGAGCTTGAGCTCACCACGGCCGCCACGATCGACGACGGCTCGCCGTACGCCGATCAGCTGGCCAACGTCTTCGCCCGCTCCTTCGAGGAGCAGTGCGGTGGCACGATCACGGCCGAGGAAGCCGTTTCTGAGGGCCAGACGGACTTCAGCGGCGTGCTGGAGAACATCGCGGCCGACGCGCCGGAGTTCCTGTACTTCCCGATCTTCGTCGCCGAGGGTGCCCTGATCACCCAGCAGGCGAAGGACACGTCCGGCCTGAGTGACACCATCCTGGCCGGCGCGGACGGCTACCTCTCCCCCGACTGGCTCAGCGCCGCAGGCGCCGCCGCCGAGGGTCACTACCTGTCGGGTCCGGACCTGGACTTCGCCGGCGACTTCTACGCCGACGAGTTCCTGCCGGCCTACCGCGACATCGGCGGTGTCAACGAGCCGATCAGCGTCTTCCATGCTCACGCCTATGACGCCTACAACATGATCGCCGAGGCGATCGAGGAAGTGATGTTCACCGATGGCGGGACGACGTACATCCCGCGCACGGCGCTCCGGGACGCGTTCTTCGCAACCTCCGGGTACGAAGGCATCACCGGCTCACTGACGTGCAACGAGACCGGCGACTGCGCCGATGCTCGCATCAGCGTCAGCCAGGTCGTTGACGGAGCGTTCTCGCGCATCTGGCCCGAGGAATAGCGTCCTATAGTCCCTGAGACCGGACAACGGGTGCGGGTGAGTCGGACAACCGGCTCACCCGCACCGCTACCGCAGACACCGCCCAACGGGAGCTGAGATGCCCGTCCGCCGTTCCCGGCTCAACTTTGTCAACCTGTTCCTGTGGGTGCTCGGAGGGAGCATCCTCGCGCTGGCCGCATTCGGCGCGTTTCTCACCATCCAGCAGGGTCGCCTGTCCGGCGACCAATGGCAGACGCTCATCGTCGCGGGCATTGCGCTCGGGAGCGTCTACGCGCTGCTCGCGCTGGGCTACACGCTCGTCTACGGCATCCTGTTCATGATCAACTTCGCTCACGGCGAAGTGTTCATGTGGGGCGCCTTCACCGCCTATTTCGCCGCCACCGCGCTCAACAACGCGGGCATGATGGCGTCAAACCCGATCCTCGCCTTTGTGCTGGTCCTCGCGACGGCCATGCTGGTCAGCATGCTCGTGGCCGTCATGCTCGAGCGCATCGCTTATCGACCGTTGCGTGGCGCGCCGCGCCTGGTGCCGCTCATCACCGCCATCGGCGCCTCGCTCACTCTCCAGTACACGGCACGCGGCTTCTACGGCTCCGGCGTACGGGCCTATCCGGACTTCACGCTCTTCGACGGGTCTATCGCACTGGGGCCGGTGGGGATGACCGTCAAGCAGTTCGTGGTCATCGCGTCCGCGATCACCATCATGGTGCTGCTGTATCTCTTCATCAACAACACCCGCACCGGTCGCGCCATGCGCGCCGTCAGCGAGGACAAGGATGTCGCGGCCATGATGGGAATCAACGTTGATCGCATCATCGTCACCACCTTCGCCATCGGCGGGCTGCTGGCTGGCGCCGCGGGCATCCTCTACACGCTCCTGTTCAACCAGGTCCACTTCTTCATGGGCTTCCTGCCAGGGATCAAAGCATTTACGGCGGCCGTCCTCGGGGGCATCGGCAACGTGATCGGAGCGGCGCTGGGAGGACTTACATTGGGCATCCTCGAGTCGCTCGGTCCGAATCTGCTGCTGACCGGCTACGGCATTCCGGCGCCGAACCAGCTGAAGGACGTCATCGCCTTCAGCGTGCTGGTCCTGGTGCTCATCTTCCGCCCGGCAGGATTCCTTGGCCGAAAGGAGAACGTGTGATGGATCCGCTCATGCGGCGCGCGATCATCACCGGGCTCCTGGGTGGCGCGGCCGTCATCCATATCGGGCTCATTGGCATGATCGACGCATTCCAGTCGCGGGACACGATCGCCGACGTCCTCACCCTCGGCGCGCTCCTGCCGATCCTGATCGCGCTTCTGATTGGCTGGCGCTCCGGCGGGCCGATGCGCGCGCCGCACATCATCCCGACCGGACGGCGCGCGGTGGCCCTCGGCGCGCTGGGAGGTGGCACCACTGGCCTCGTGATCACCGCCCTCGCCCTGTTCACGACGACTATCGATGTACGCTGGATCCTCTCCAACGCCAGCCCATCGCTCGCCGAGGAGCTGTGGTACGGGCAGGGCGCCGCGCTCGGATCGGTCCTCGTGATCGTGGTCAGTGCCGCCGCTGGCGCCGCCGGTGCTGCGCTGCACGTCATCCCCGGCACCATCGCGCGTGCCCTGACCGTCGGCGGCATCACAGCCATCCTGGTGGCGCTCATGGAGCCGTTCGTGGTCGCGGTGCTGCGAAACATCGGGCTCCGCTTCCTGGAAGGCATCTTCTACGCCCAGGGCGGCCTGACGCTGATCGGCTTCGTGCTCGTCTTCGCCATCACCGCGGCCGGCACGTATGCCTGGGCCACCCGCGGTCGCGAGACGAAGCAACGCGTTGCCGCCATGCCACCGGATCGGCGTCGGACGGGCAAGCTGGTCGTCTACTTCGTGCTCACCGCATTCCTCCTGGTGCTGCCCCAGATCGTCGGGTCGCGCCTGTCGGAAGTGGTTGGCACCGTCGGCCTGTACATTCTGCTCGGCCTTGGCCTGAACATCGTCGTCGGCTTCGCCGGCCTGCTCGACCTGGGCTACGTGGCGTTCTACGCGGTCGGCGCCTACACGACCGCGGTCCTGACATCGGCCGCGTCGCCGGCCTTCTCGCCGGAGCTTCCCTTCTTCGGTGCGCTTCCGTTCGTGATCGTGGCCGCCATGCTCATCGGCCTCATGGTCGGCACGCCGGTGCTTCGACTGCGTGGCGACTATCTCGCCATCGTGACCCTCGGGTTCGGCGAGATCGCTCGAATCCTGTTCCTGTCGGCGTGGGCGCAGCCGCTGGTCGGTGGCGCGCAGGGCATCCTGTCCGTGCCACCGCCGATCCCGTTCGGCCGCGATCCGCAGTCGATCTACTACCCCATCCTGTTCTTCTGCATCCTCGCCGCGGTCGCCGCCCGGAGCCTCCAGGGCTCGCGCGTCGGACGTGCCTGGAACGCCATGCGCGAGGACGAATCCGTGGCCGAGGCCACCGGCATCAACACGGTCACCTACAAGCTCCTGGCCTTCGGGCTGGGCGCGGCGTTCGGTTGTATCTCTGGCGCGCTGTTCGCCACGAAGATCGGCACCGTCTTCCCGGTCAGCTTCGACCTCCTGGTCAGCATCAACGCCCTTGCCCTGATCATCCTGGGCGGCATGGGCAACATCGCGGGCGTCATCGTCGGCGCGCTCGTCCTGGTCGGGCTTCCGGAGCTGCTGCGCGAGTTCAGCGAGTTCCGCCTCCTGATCTACGGGATGGTCCTGGTGACGATGATGCTGCTGCGGCCGGAGGGGCTGCTGCCCAGCCGCAGCCGCCGGGCCGAGCTGCACGAGCGCGAGGACGCCGAGGATCAATATGAGGATGAGGCCGGCGAAGAGACAGGGCAGCCGGTGGTAACCACATGACCACGATTGGGGACCCGACCGGCGTGACGGTGCAGGACGCGATCCTGCGCGCCGATAAGGTCACCATGCGCTTCGGCGGCCTCATCGCCAACCGAGAGGTCGACTTCGTCATCCCGCGGGGCGGGATCGTCTCCCTGATCGGCCCGAACGGAGCGGGGAAGACAACGTTCTTCAACCAGCTCACCGGCATGCTCCAGCCGACCTCCGGCGAGATCACGTTCGAGGACACGTCGCTCGTCGGGCGCACGCCGCACGAGATCGTGGAGCTCGGCGTGGGTCGAACGTTCCAGAACATTCGGCTGTTCGGCGCCATGACCGTACTCGCCAACGTGATGGTCGGCCACCACGTGCGCATGAAGGCCAGCTGGTGGGGCTCGCTGCTCCGCCTGCCCGCGGTGCGGGCCGAGGAAGAGGCCACGCGCCAGCGCGCTCGGGAGCTGCTCGAGATGGTCGGCCTTAGCCGCCGCTACGAAGAGGACTGGGCCAAGAACCTGCCCTACGGCGACCAGCGCCGGCTGGAGCTGGCACGCGCCCTGGCCAGCGAGCCGAAGCTGCTACTGCTGGACGAGCCGACCGCGGGCATGAATCCCGGCGAAACGGCCCAGATGACCGAGCTCATCATGCGACTCCGCGACGAGCTGGACCTGACCGTCCTGCTCATCGAGCACGACATGAAGGTGGTGATGGGCATCAGCGAACGAATCACGGTTCTCGACCACGGCGAGCTGCTGGCGGAAGGCAAGCCTGACGAGATCCGCGCCAATCCCAGCGTCATCGAGGCCTACCTCGGCAAGGGGGCGACGACCGCATGACACGGACCGATACGCCCGCCGCCGGCGCCCAGCCGCTGCTCGAGTTGACCGACCTGCACGTGTACTACGGCAATATCGAGGCACTCAAGGGCGTGTCGCTCACCGTCGGCCGCGGCGAGGTGGTGACCCTCATCGGCTCCAATGGAGCCGGCAAGAGCACGACGCTGCGCGCCATCAGCGGCACGCACAAGCCGCGGAGCGGCACGATCAAGTTCGAGGGGCGCGAGATTCAGCACCTGCCCGCACACGAGGTCGTGACCTTCGGCATCGCCCACTCGCCCGAGGGTCGCAAGGTCTTCAGCCGCATGACCGTGTTCGAGAATCTTCAGATGGGCGCCTTCAGCCGGCGCGAGAAGATCGACGACGACATCACGCGCGTGTTCGACCTCTTCCCACGACTTCGCGAGCGTCGTTCGCAGAAGGCCGGGACGATGTCCGGCGGCGAGCAGCAGATGCTGGCCATGGGCCGCGCGCTCATGGCCCACCCGACCATCCTGCTCCTCGACGAACCCTCGATGGGCCTGTCGCCCATCCTCACCGAGCAGATCTTCAAGATCATTGCCGAGATCAACGAGCAGGGAACCACGGTGCTGCTGGTGGAGCAGAACGCGCTCATGGCGCTGCATGCCGCTCACCGTGGCTACGTGATCCAGACCGGCAAGATCCTCCTGGCCGATACCGCCGCCAACCTCGCGGCCAACGAGCAGGTGCGCCAGGCCTACCTCGGCGAAATCTAGGGCTGCGGTGCCAGAGGAGCCACCGCCACGCCGCTCGCCGGGCGACTATCGGCCGGATCTGCGGCCCATGCTGATCCTGCTCGCCCTGTTCGTGATGGTGATCATCGCCTGGCTGTTCCTCTCGCCACTCATCCTGCCGGCGTGAACCGGCGCACTCCGCCGCGGCGTTCGGTACAACGCACGTGGAGCGCACGGGAAAAGGCGCCGGTTTGGTCATACGCCGTCTCCGCGGGCAATAGACGGAATCTCAGGGCTTCGGGAGCCAGTGGTGAGCGTGAGGTTCCGCCTCAGACCGTGATCGGCGCGCCTAATGACCGCAGGGACGGCATACGTCCCAACGCGCACACGGGCGCGGGAAGGCGCGGGAAGGCGCGGGAAGGGAAGAGAGGCTCAGTAGCGCCGAGAGACCCCGAAGCCTGAGCCGGCACCGTAGAGAACCAGCGCCACGCCCACCGCCGCCAGCGCCAGGCCCGGCGATTGCTGCGGAAACGGCAGGTAGCCGACCGACCACAGCTCCCAACCGCGATAGGCCAGCGCGCCCGCCCCGACCACGCCCAGGATCAGGTACATCCAGGGGGAGTCGAGGATGAAGCCCCATCGGCCTCTCATGTAGCCGATGTCGAGCAGCACCAGTGCCAGGATGGCGGCACCGTAGATGATGATTCCGGGTCCCTCGAGGCCGATGCCCTCCTGGGCCGGCACGAGTACGCCGTCCACCGAATCACCACCGGCACGCCACCACGGCAGGAACCCCGAACCGATCATGGCCAGGCTGCCGAGCAGGATGAGGATGCGGAACCGGCGCGAGCCGCCGTCCATCGGTCAGTCCTCGGGCGGCGCGCCGCCGTAGACCGACGGCTTCAGCACGCCGATGTACGGCAGGTTGCGGTAGCGCTCGTCGTAGTCGAGGCCGTAGCCGATGACGAATCGGTCCGGGATCGTGAAGCCGCGGTAGTCGATTGGGATCTCCGCCAGGCGACGCGCCGGCTTGTCGAGCAGGCAGCAGACCTTGATCGACGCCGGGTGACGCTCGCCGAGATAGCGCAGCAGGTAATTCAACGTCAGCCCGGTATCGATGATGTCCTCGACCACGATCACGTCGCGCCCCTCGATCGGCTTCGAGAGGTCCTTGAGGATGCGCACCTGGCCTGAGGACTCGGTGCCTGACCCGTAGGACGAGACCTCCATGAGGTCGATGCTCATCGGCAGATCCATGGCGCGCATGAGATCCGCGAGGAAGACGAGGGAGCCCTTCAGGACGCTGACGAGCACCGGATCGCGTCCGGTGTAGTCGCGCACCAGCTCGGCCCCGAGCTCGGTGACGCGCGCGGCGACCGTATCGGTGTCGAGCAGGACCTCCTCGACGTCGTGATGCAGGCTCATCGGTTCATTCCGGCGCCGGTGTGGGCGTAGGCGCCGTTGGCGGCGGTGACATCGGTCAGGAAGTCCAGGCGTCCGTACTTGAGCATGAGCGCGCGGAAGTCACGGGCATAAAACAGCTTCACGCGAATCTCAGGGTACAGCTGGCGCATCCAGCGCAGCTTGCGGTTCTTCTTGCGCACCAACGACTGCTTCAGTGTCGTCAGCTCGACGTACAGGTCGATCTCCGGCAGGTAGAAGTCGGGCGCGAACGATTCGACGACCGCTCCGGCGGCGTTCCAGGAGATGGGGAAGACGTCGGGTTCGTAGCGCCATGCGACACCGTAGAAATCGAGGATCCTGGCCAGCTCCGCCTCGCTGTCATGCGCGAAACGGGGTGGCGGATCCGAGGTCATGAGCTCCGCCACTTGACCTCGATCGTAGTCTGCCGCTTCGCCTTCACCGCCATCGGTTTCGAGTATATCCGCGGAGGTTATCCACACATCACGCCGGATCGCGCGAATCGTGGATAAATCGCCTTGTGATCCACACGCGTTCGCTGGTACGGTGATCGTCCTGCTTCTGCGGACGACCGAGTACGGTAACCGTCGCGGTGATCGGGGCTCATGCGAGAGCGAGCCGCGACGCCGATCATGTGACGGGAAGACCGAAAGGTTCGTCCGAAGGAGCATCTTTTCTTGTTCGAGACCGATGCGCGCGCCGCGCGCCTGGCGCTTCAGCGCCAGCTTGAGCCCGATGATCTGGCGCTGCCCGCAGGCTTCCTCGATGCCGTCGAGCGATACGTGGCCCTTCTGCTGGCGGCTAACGCCCGCCTCAATCTGACGCGCGTGGTCGAGCCCGACGCGGTGGCTCGCGCGCACCTCCTGGACGCCCTCTCTGCGCTGCCGCTCCTTGATTCGCTCGCGCCTGCCCGCGCCCTCGACCTCGGATCGGGCGGGGGCGTGCCCGGAATCGTCTTGGCGCTGGGCCGTCAGCGCGTTATGTGGACGCTGGTCGACTCGGTCCGCAAGAAGGCCGATGCCCTCCGCGGATTCGCCGCAACGCTCGGGTTGACCTCCGTTGATGTAGTCGCCGAACGAGCGGAGATCATGAGCCGCGATCCGGCGCATCGAGGGCGCTACGACCTCGTCACCGCCCGCGCCTGCGCCGCCCTTCCGGTCCTGGTCGAGTACGCCCTGCCGCTCCTCCGCGTCGGCGGCACGCTCATTGCCTGGAAGGGAGCAATCACCGAGGATGAGCTTCGCGACGGCACGGCGGCAGCCCACTTCCTCGGCGGGAGCGCGCCGACGTTTCACGCCACGGGCTTCGGCGTCCTCGGCGACCATCGGTTCGTGACCGTGCGCAAGCTCGCCGCAACTCCCGCAACCTACCCACGACGTCCGGGTG
>JACDHU010000057.1 GCA_013820865.1 Chloroflexota bacterium | reverse complement strand
CAGGGGCTGGTACCGCCCCTCCCCGGTCACACCCACCGCTGCGGCGAGCCGCAGCATCGCCGTGCGTCCATCCGATACGAGCTTGGCTGCCACGAGCGCCTTCGCATCCGCATCGGCGGCCATCGCGGCGCGGAGCGAGTCGATGCCGTCTCCGGAACGAGCCGAGACAGGGTGGATGCGCGCGTCGTCGATGCCCGAGTCGGCGAGCCTGCGAGCGAGATCGACGACGAGGTCCGCACGATGCCGGGCGGGCACGCGATCGATCTTGTTGAGCACGAAGCGCATCCGCGGCGCGTGCTGACGAAGCGAACGCAGATACGCGTGCAGCCGCGCATCGTCGTACTTCTCCGGGTCGACCACCCAGGTGATGGCATCGATCCGCGGTAAGAGCTCGTCAACGAGCGCGCGATGCTCGGTTCGGACGCTGTCGACGTCGGGCAGATCCAGGATCGCGACGGCATCCAGCGACCGGTCGGCGTGCGCGACATGATGGCGAACGCCGAGCCATGCCATCAGTGGCGCGAGCTCCTCGCGACGCTCCTCGGCAACCCACGCCAGGGGCTCATCCGTGGTTGGCCGGACGGCCCGGACGGCACTCACCGTACGGCCAGCCAGGGCGTTGAGGACCGACGACTTCCCGACGCCAGTGCCGCCGGCCAGCGCGAGAACGTAGGCGTCTCCGGGAAATCCCTCCCGTTCACGCGCTCGTTGCACAACGGCTCCAGCCGCATCCGCCGGCTCATCGAGGCCGATGGAGCGCGCGGCCTCGGCCGCGCGCTCGAGGGTCCCGAGGCGCATATCGGGGCTCACCCGCGATCCACCACCGCGGCACGCTGCGTTGCCGAGCGCAACGCCTCAGCCAGCGTGCCGGCATCCCCCAGCCCGCCGAGGGCAACGTCGAATCGCCGGCGCTCATCGGCGAATGCAGCGTCGAGCAGGTCGGCCAGGCGGCTGCGCGCGGCGGACACAAAGGCGGCGACATTGGCCTCGCCGAAGATCGCCTCGAGCAGCTTCTGGTTGACGACCGCGGTCGCGGCGGTGATTCCCACTTCGGCGCCTGTCAACCCGCCGGTCTGCACGAAGACCGCGAGGATGGCGCTGGTGCCAACCGCGTTCACGCCGATGCTCGCCGCCTGCGCCCAACCCCGGCGCTGTTCGCCCAACGCGCGGATCTGTTCGGCGACCTCGGCGGCCCACGTCTCGAGATCGGTCGTCAGACGCGCGCCGAGGCCCGAGGACGCGCCCCACAGGCCGGCATCGACGGCGAGGGCCCGCCCGCCGTACGGATCCTCCATCCAGTCAACTGCCGTTCGTCGGGCAGCCGCGTCCGCATGCTGAATCGAGAGCGCGACAAGATCCACGAAGGCCGCCTCTCGGACCTCTGCCGATGGTGCCGCCGGACCGGGCGAAAACAGGCTGCGTACCGTTGCCGCCATCCGGCCGATTCCGTGTGACAGGATCCGAGCGACCTGGCCGGCCCCAACGAAGTCCTGCCACTGCCGGAGGACTTCCGCGCGCAAAAAGGTGCCCCGCTTCACGTCCGTCCCAAGCGCGGCTCGTCGGTCGGCGTATGCGCGATCCGCAGTACGCAGCAGCGCCGCGGCCGCGGCGTCCTCTTCGTCGATCTCGCGGGCGACCTCCTCGACGGCCGATGGCAGCCCGGCGATGGCCGCGTCAAGGCTCCTCCGGGCCAGCCCGCGACGCTCAACCTCGTCAGCCACGAGCCGATGGAGCGCGTCACGGATCGGCGCGACCGAAGCTCCATCAAGCGCGTCGTGCTCCGGATCCAGCGCGCCTTCCTCAACGGCCACGACCTCCAGCGGGCCGAAGGCGCCAGCATCCGCAAGCTTGCCTCGCTCGAGGAGGTGGCGATAATCGGCCGCGACGGCTTCGGCGTCATCAGTTTCGGGTGGCAGCCGGTTGAGAACCGCAAGCAGCGGCACCCCACGCTGCCTGGCACGGGCAAGGACGGTCCATGGCACCTGATCGGCGTAACGGCTGGCGGTCGTGACGAAGATCACGAGGTCGGCCGCCTCCAGCAGCTCGACCGCGAGCGTGCGGTTCTCGAGTTCCACGCTGTCGAAATCGGGTGCATCGACGACCACCACGCCGCGCCGTGCCTCAGGGTCGGCCACGATCTCCACCGCACCGCGGCGTGCCATCCCCGGCAGAAGATGCCCATCCATGTCGGCGGGATGGACGATCGCCGTGGGCCGTCGCGTCGTGGGGCGCAGAACGCCGGAGGGGCTGACGGCACGTCCTGCCAGCGCATTGAACAGGCTCGACTTGCCGCTGCCGGTCGAGCCCAGGATGACCACGACCACGGGAGCGCTCGCATTCAGCGCCCGAGGTCGCAGGTAGTCGTCGACATGACGCCGCAGGCGCTCGGCCCGAGAGGCACGGTTCGGGCCGGGTGCGGTGGCCGCACGTCGTTCAAGGACGACGGCCAGATCGCGGAGCGCATCGGTCAACATGCCCCGCAGTGTGCACGCCACGGACCGCGGTCGGATCGAGCGCGCCGCACGCGCCGTCAGCTCGGGTCGGGGTCCTGGAGTTCCGACGCGGTCACGTAATGCCCGTCGGCCACCGCCCACCCATCGAGATTGCCGCCGGTGACCACGAAGAATCGAGATCCACCCACGTTCACGGTCGTGTCGCTCACCAGCGGATCCCGACCCTGGTCATCGATTTCCCGGCGGTCGAGCACGCGTCCGGTGCTGTCGAATAGAAACATGAGCGCGCCATCTCGGAGCGCGAGTCGGACGGGGACCGTACGCGCCTCGTGCGATAGGAGACGGATCGCGCTCGCCTCGTCCGGTGCTGCGGCGGGAACCATCTCGACCCAGCGTCCGGAGTGGCCAGGCATGCCGTCAACGATGCGCAGATGTGTCCTTCCGTCGATCACGACGCGACGGTCAACCGAGATCTCCCGCTCCGCGCGCACGGCCACCTCGCCAGCGACGGCGGGAATGCCGCCGACCAGGTCCGCGATCACGTACTCGTTCGGTGCCAGGGTGACCGGGGACGCGGGCATACTCACCTCTTCGCTGACCCCCATGGAGTGCGCGCGCGACGACTCGGCGGTCCACCAGCCCGCGAGATCTCCCGTCCCGAGTTCGAACCACGAACCGGACTTGCCAGGGAGCCGAGCACGCGAAGTGGCGACCGCCCGGCGTTGATCGTCGAGCGCGAGGATCTGCTCGTCGTCGACCGAGCCGTCCGGTCCAAAGTGGATCAGTCGGTGATCGCCCGGCTCGAGGACGATGGGCACCGTCTCGGCCAGCGGGTCGGCATCAAGGCGGGTGGTGAAGCTCCAGGAGACGGGCGCCAGCAGGTTCCCGGCGAGGTCCGCGGCCCCTGCCAGGACAGAGACCGTGTACCTGGTGCTCATCGCCAGCGGCTCGTCTGGCCGAAGTGTCACCTTTCCCGTCGACACGTCGTGCTTCATCGTCGCAGGGACTGCGCGGCCGTCGCCATCGGTGAGCGTGACGGTCGTCTCGTTGATGCCGGAAACCGCCTCACTCAGAACAAGCGTCACCGGGCTCGACGGTTTTACATCAGTCCCATCGGCGGCCGGCGAGCGCAGCGTGGCGGTCGGCGCAACCGGATCCCACGAGCGGATCGGCGTCGCATCCGGATTCCCCGCGAATGCGTACCAATAGTTGGCCGGTCCCTCGGTGTATCGGGTGCGATGCAGCCAGATCTGCTGTCCCACGCTGAAGTAATGGGGCTGGATCGTGAGCGCCGACGGGACAAATTGCTGGGCAGCCGCAAAGCTCGCGCCATAGCTCTGATGACGGTTGACGAGCAGGCGCCCGACGAGATCAGCCGCCCCGCGGTCGAAGTCGGTTGCGTAGTAGGCCGACCCGCCCATCGCGAAGACCTTGCGCGAGTAGTACGCCACGCGCTCGGCCGCCACGGCAGGCGTGGCTGGTGCGAAGCCACCTTCGGACGCGCCGGGTGCGTAACAGGTGTTCGAGTAGATCATCACGAAGCCGGGCGCCGGTCGGGCGTTGGCCACGATCCAGTCCTCGCCAAAGTATTCGAGCTCACCGTCGAGACTGTCGCCGTGCGTCCCGCGCGCGCCGAAACCCTGAAGTCCCCAGCCGTTCTGGCGCGCCGTGTTGAGCCCGCCGTACGGGCTTGGATAGCCGTAGCCGTGCCCGAAGTAGATGACGATGTTGGCGTCCGCGACGGCGGCAAGGACGTTCCCCGGCGTGGCGTTCGGCGAATAGGCACGCGCCACGACCGCGCCCTGCTGCTCGGCCGTCCAGGCGGCGGCATCGGCAAGGGCGAGGTAGGTGGGGGTCAGGCTGCCGACGGGGCCAACGATGATGGCGACCTTGATCGGCGCGGAAGCAAAAGTGGGGGCGGGAAAACCGAGGACGACTACCAGGCTCAATGCGGCCAGGGCAGTGCGAAGCAGGCGAGACAAGATGTGAGCTCCGGTGAGGGAATGGAAGGGCACGCCGGCTGGGCGGCCGTCCATGCGCCATCACCGTACGGGTGAGATGACCTGCCTCCTATGGCCGATGAGGGTTGGTACTTCTGGCACCTCGCTGCGCGTTCGGGCCTCATCTGCGACGATGAGCCCGTGACCACCTCCATCCGGAACGACCTTCGCAACGTGGCGATCATCGCGCACGTTGACCACGGCAAGACGACCCTGGTCGACGGCATGCTGCGTCAGACCGGTACGTTCCGCGCCAATGAGACGGTGGTGGATCGCGTGCTGGACTCCGGCGACCTCGAGCGCGAGAAGGGCATCACCATCCTCGCCAAGCAGACGACGGTCGACTACGACGGCGTGCGCCTCAACATCGTCGACACCCCCGGTCACGCCGATTTCGGCGGCGAGGTGGAACGATCGCTGCTCATGGTCGACGCCGTCCTGCTGCTGGTCGACGCGTCCGAGGGCCCGTTGCCGCAGACGCGCTACGTGCTTGCCAAAGCGATGCAGCGCCACCTCCCGGTCATCGTGGCCATCAACAAGATCGACCGATCCGACGCGCGGCCGGCACAGGTGCTCGACGAGGTGTACGAGCTGTTCATGGACCTCGGGGCCGATGAATTCCAGATCGAGTTTCCCGTCATCTACACCAACGCCAAGGCCGGCACGGCAACCAGCGACCTGGCCCAACCGGGTACCGAGCTGCGACCGCTCCTCGACCTGCTGGTGAGCGTCACCCCGCCGCCGACCTACGAGGATGGCCATCCGCTTCAGCTGCTCGTGACCAACCTGTCGGCCAACGATTACGTCGGACGCATGGCCGTGGGTCGCATTCGCAACGGCACCATCCGTGTCGGCCAACGCGTGACGATCGTGCGCGAGGAGCCCGAGGATCCCGACGGCGCCGTGGAGCCCGGCCGCAAGATCACGCTGACCGGAAGCGTGACGGCGCTCCAGACGGCACACGGCATCGACCGAGTCGATATCACCGAGGCCGGACCCGGCGACATCGTGTCGGTGGCCGGCATGCCGGAGGTCACGATCGGCGACACCCTGACCGATCCCGCCGACCCGCGGCCGCTCCCCCGCCTCGACGTCGACGCGCCCACGCTGCGCATGACGTTCGGCGTGAACTCCTCGCCCATGGCCGGCAAGGACGGCACATTTCTGACCTCGCGCCAGATCAGGGCACGGCTCGAGCGAGAGGTGCTCGGCAACGTCGCGATCGAAGTGCATCCGACCGAGTCGGGTGAGACATTCGAGGTTCGCGGCCGCGGCGAGCTCCAGCTGGCCGTCCTCATCGAACAGATGCGACGCGAGGGCTTCGAGCTCACCGTCTCGCGACCCGAGGTCATCCTGCGCACCGAGGACGGCGAGACGCAGGAGCCGTACGAGCGTGCCACGATCGACATCCCGCCCGACTACATCGGCGTCGTGCAGCAGGCGCTGGCCGGACGCAAGGGCCGCCTTGAGCAGATGAGCACCGATACCGACGGACGCGTGAGGATGGAGTTCATCATCCCCACCCGCGGACTGATCGGCTACCGCGGCCAGCTCCTGTCTGATACGCGCGGAACGGCGCTCATGCACCAGATCGGCGAAGGCTACGGTCCCTGGGCGGGCGAGGTGACGCATCGGACCAGCGGCGTGCTGGTGGCCGACCGTGCGGGCGAGTCCCGTGCCTACGCGCTCTCCGCCCTGGTCGAGCGGTCGGAGCTGTTCATCGGTCCATCCACCGAGGTCTACGAGGGGATGGTCATCGGGGAGAACAGCCGCCCCGGCGACATGGACGTCAACCCGAACAAGTCGAAGGCACTGTCGAAGATGCGGACCCAGGCCACCGATGGCGACTATCGCATTCACACGCCTCCCCGGGTGATCACCCTCGAATCGGCCATCGAGTTCATTGCCGCCGATGAGCTGGTCGAGGTCACGCCGACCGCCATCCGCCTGCGCAAACGGCTCCTGACCCAGCATGAGCGACGACGCGCCTCGGGCACCGCATACAAGGCCGGGGTCACGACCGCGTGAACCGCCGCACGAAGCTCGTGTGCACCATCGGTCCGGCAACGATCGACCGGGTGGACGAGCTCGTGGCGGCCGGCATGGACCTGGCACGCATCAATTTCTCGCACGGCACACCAGAGAGCCACGCGGTGAGCGGTGAGCGTGTGCGGGCCGCCGCGGACGCCGGCGGTCGGACGGTGGCCGTGCTGGCGGACCTGGCAGGACCGAAGATCCGAATGGGAGACCTCATCGGTGGAAGCGTAGAGCTCCAGGCCGGCCACTCGTTCACCTTGCGCCCCGCTACCGGGCGAGTGGGGAACGCCGCGGGCGCCGATGTCGGCCACCCTGGACTCGCGGGCGACCTCGAGCCGGGCGATCGCATCCTCCTGTCGGACGGCGCCGCGGAGCTGCGCGTGATCGACTCCTCGGACGAGATTCGGACCGAGGTGGTACGCGGAGGCGAGGTCCGCTCCCGGGCCGGGGTCAACGTCCCTTCGGAGCGCCTCTCGGGACCGGCACTGACCGAACGTGACCGGCTCGACATTCCTCGCGCCGTGGAGCTTGGCCTCGATTACCTGGCCCAATCGTTCGTCCGCAACGCGTCGGACGTCGTCGAGCTTCGGTCGCTGATCGGCGAGGACGGGCCGAACATCGTGGCCAAGATCGAGACGCGCCCGGCGATCGATGACTTTGACGCCATCTGCGACGCGGCCGACGCAGTGATGATCGCGCGCGGGGATCTCGGCGTGGAGCTGCCGTACGAGGAGGTGCCGATCCTCCAGAAGCAGCTGGTCCGTCGCGCGCTCGACCGCGGGGTGCCCACCATCGTCGCCACCCAGATGCTCGAATCGATGATCAACTCGCCACGCCCCACCCGCGCCGAGGCGAGCGACGTGGCGAACGCCATCTTCGACGGTGCCGACGCGATCATGCTGTCCGGGGAGACGGCGATTGGTCGGTATCCCATCCTGGCGGCGGAAGCCGCTGTCCGTATCTGCCGCCTGTGCGAGGCCGATGGCGGCGACCACCTGCCGCCCGGTGCCCCGCCACAGACCGATTCCGACGCCGGGGCACTGGCCTACGCGGCTGCCGTCGTCGCCTCATCGAATCCTGACGTTGCGGCAATCGCCTGCTACACGCGCACCGGCCAGACGGCGCGCGTCCTCGCCGCCCTACGACCCAGCGTTCCAATCCTGGCCTTCTCGCCCGATACGGCCGTGATCCGCCGCCTGGCGCTCGTCCACGGAGTTGAACCGCGCCGGTGCGTCCGGCCCTCGGACACCACGGAGCGGCTGGGCCTCATGGCCTGGCTCGTGGGCGAGGATCCGGCGCTCTCGCCCGGGTCGGCGGTCGTGCTCGTGGCCTCGACCGCCACTCCCGGCACCGGCCCCAACCTGCTCGAGATGCACCGCATCCCGGATTGATTCCGCATGCGCCAAGAGCCAAGAATCGCCGAGTAATCAGCGCGGCCTCTCGCTTTCCGCTCGGGAACGCCCGCGCTGACCCCCGCTGGCGGCCTCCGACCCTCGCGGCGCCGATATATCGCTCATTCGCGAAGCAGGACGTGCGCTCGGCCACGAATCGCCGATTGATCGACGGATCACACGCTCAAACGGTGCGCGGTCCGCTCCTTCTCGTCACCTGCTGACCGATACATCGCTGATTCGCGGCCCGAATCGCTGCCCAGGTCACGAATCAACGATCTATCAGCTCGTGAGTGACAAGAGCCACGGGCCTGGGCGCGGGCCACGCTCCCAGACCGCCGGTGTATCGCTGTTTCGCGACCTCAACACGCTTCCAGGCCAGAAGTCGGCGATATGTCGGCGCCGAGCCGGGCCAAGCCTCAGCGCGAGGAGCCGCCACCGTAGGCTTGGCACAGAACCACGAGCTCCTCGACCGATGCGCCCGTCCCCACTCCGAGCGCCAGCAGGACGCGCGCTTTGAGCGGGTCGAGGAAGCCGGAGAAGATCGCACCCGCCTCCCACCACGTCGTGGAACCGCCAGGAAACGCGTAGCCGGGCAGCACCCGGCCGGACGGACAGCGCGTCGTGAGCACGACCGGCACGCCGGCATCGATGAGATCGCTCGCGAGCTGCAGGTACGCCGGTGGCGTGTTGCCCCCGCCCGCGGCCGCCACCACCAGGCCTGCCGGGCGACCTTCGGGCAGGACCGGCGACGCATCGAGCACGATCGGGAGCAGCGG
>JACDHU010000056.1 GCA_013820865.1 Chloroflexota bacterium | reverse complement strand
AGGTTCTCCTGCTCGATGGGCCGGAGGCGCTACGCGCCGTGGATCCCACGTACGCGCCCTGGCTACCAGCGGTGATGCCGGTCGGGGTTGGCGCTGGACCCGTTGTCGGCCGGCTGGCGGCGGACGTCACCCGACTGCGCGACCTCGTCGGCGGATCCGGCGCGTCAAACGCCTGGGCGGTGGCTGGCTCCCGAACGGCCACCGGGTCACCGATGCTCGCCAATGACCCGCACCTTGGCCCGTCGCTGCCAGCGCCCTGGTACCTCGCCCATCTGCGAACTCCCGATTGGGAGGTGGCCGGCGCCTCGTTCGTCGGCGGGCCGGCATTTCCAAGCGGACACAACGGGCACGCTGCGTGGGGCATCACCGCCGGATGCACCGATTCGGCCGACCTGTTCTGGGAGGAGATCGACCTCGAGGCCGGAACCGTTCGCGGACCCGACGGTCCCGAGACGCTCGAGCGCATTCCCCAGGAGATCGAGGTTCGCGGCCGCCAGACCGTGGTCGATGAGGTGCTCGTCACACCTCGAGGACCGATCCTGACGCCGCTCCTCGACGACCTGCCGATGGCGCTGTCGCTGCGTGCCACCTGGCTCGAGCCGGTCGCCGTGCGCGGCTTCCTCGACGTCCATCGGTCGCGCGACTTTTCGACCTTTCGCGAGGGCTTCCGCGCCTGGCCGGGTCCAGCGCTCAACGTCGTGTACGCCGATGTCGCCGGGCACATCGGCTGGCAGCTCACGGGCACGCTGCCGCGTCGTCGTGCCGGCTACGGGACGGTGCCGCTGCCTGCGTGGGAGGCAGAGCACGGGTGGGAGGCCGATCACCTGCCGTTCGAGGACCTGCCCTGGCTGCTGGATCCGGTCGCCGGCTTCGTGGTCTCGGCCAACAACGCGCCGCGCTCCGATGCGCTGGACCAGCCGTTCCTCGGCGTCGACTGGCTCGATGGTTACCGCGCCGCCCGGATCGTCGAAGTACTCGCCGAACGCACGGACTGGAACATGGACGCCACGGCCGCGCTCCAGGTCGACGTCGCCTCGCTGCCGTGGCGCGAGCTTCGTCCGCTCGTCATCGACACGCGCGTCTCGCGCGATGCCGCTCGCACGGCGCTCAAGCTCCTCGCGGGATGGGACGGCGTGGTGAGCGCTGGCTCGGCGGCGGCATCGGTCTATGAGCTGTTCGTGGCCGAGCTGGCGGCATCAACCGCGCGCGAAGCGGCCCCGAATGGGTGGCGTTGGGCGCTCGGTGCGGGGGTTGGTCCCGCGATTCCGCGGACCGTATTCGGCGCGCGCATCATCAGTCACCTGGTCGAGAATCTGAGCGCGCGCGATCATGAATCGGCCATCGAGGCGGCACTCGCGTCGGCCGTGACGACACTCACCCACCTGTTCGGTCCGCAGCCATCGGCGTGGGCGTGGGGCAGCGTGCGCCCGCTGCGCCTGCTGCATCCGCTGGGCGTCCGGCGTCTGCTCGACGGCGCGTTCAATCTCGGGCCGGCCTTGATCGGGGGCGATTCGAACACCGTCGCCCAGGCGGGCATCCAGCCTCTTCATCCGCTCGGGAACCCGGCCGCGATCGCAAACCATCGGACCATCATTGATCTCGCCGATGTCGAGCGCAGCCGCTACGTCATCGCCGGCGGGCAGTCGGGCAATCCACTTTCGTCGCACTATGGCGATTTGTTCGAGCTGTGGCAGCGAGGCGAGGGCGTGCCGATTGCCTGGTCCGTGGAGGCCGTGCAGTCCGCCACCGTCGACCGCCTGCTCCTGCGGCCACAGGTTCCATCAGGCTCCACGGCAATCGGCTAGCCCCGAGGTTGCCATGCACCGGCAACCTCGTATCGACCGCCGGGCAGGTCCTACATCTCGCCTTCGAACGATGGCTGGGGCATGCGCAATGGCTTGTCGCGGCGGTACCCGAGCAGGTAATCGGCCTGCATCAGAGTGTGGATCTGCGAGGTTCCCTCGTAGATGACCGAGCCCTTGGAGTTGCGCAGGTAGCGCTCCACCGGATACTCGTTGGAGTAGCCGTAGGCGCCATGGACCTGGATGGCATCGAGAGCTGAGGCCACGGCGTGATCGGTGCAGAACCACTTGGCCAGGCCCGTCTCGCGCGTGTTGCGCTGGCCGGCATTCTTCTTGGCACCCGCCTTCCACACCAGCAGGCGTCCGGCCTCGATGCCGGCGTACATCTTGGAGATCATCTGCTTGACCAGCTGATGCTGGCCGATCTCGGATCCAAAGGCCTGGCGCTCGTGCGCGTACTTGACCGATGCGTCCAGGCACGCCTGCGCCAATCCGACGCTTCCCGCCGCCACTGTGTAGCGACCCTGGTCGATGGCGCTCATGGCGATGGTGAAGCCCTCGCCCTCCTCGCCGACCCGGTTCACCGACGGCACCTCGCAGTCACTGAAGGTCAAGATGCCGGTGTTGCCGGCCCGCACCCCGAGCTTGCCGTGCAATGACTCGGAGCTGAAGCCAGGAAATGAGCGCTCGACGATGAAGGCGGTGATGCCCTTGTGGCCCTTCGAGCGGTCCACGGTGGCGAAGACGAGGAAGTGATCGGCGGTGTCGCCCAAGCTGATCCAGATCTTGGAGCCGTTGAGCAGGTAGCGGTCGCCGTCGCGACGGGCGGTGGTGGTGAGCTGGCCGGCATCCGAACCGACGCCCGGCTCGGTCAAACCAAAGGTGGCGAGCTTCTCGCCTCGTGCCTGCGGCACAAGGTACTGCTGCTTCTGCTCCTCCGTCCCCCACTGCAGCAGCGTCAGCGAGTTCAACCCGGTGTGGACCGAAAGGATGACGCGGAAGGCGGTATCGGCGCGCTCCATCTCCTCGCACAGCAGGGCGAAGGCGATGTAGTCCATGCCGGCGCCGCCGTATCTCTCGGGGATCGGCAGACCCAGCAGGCCGGCGGCTCCCATCTTCTCGTACAGGGAACGGTCGTAGGTGGCCTCCGCGTCCAGCTGCTGAATGTGCGGCAGAATCTCGCGCTCGGCAAAGGCGCGCGCGGTTCGCTGCACGTCACGCTGGGCATCGGTCAGGGAAAGGTCAATCATGGAGGCTTGATTCTAGACGGATGCGCGCATCGGCCTGAAGCCGTTGACCGCGATGGCATGATGAGCGAACAACCGAATGGACGGTCCATCGGAGGGGGTTTCCGAGATCCCACAGGAGGCGCGCGATGGTGAAGTTCAGCTACTGCCATGTTCCGGCGTACCCGCTCGAAGAGTCGATCGAGATCATCAAGACCGCCGACGAGTGCGGGTTCTACGCCGCCTACTCGGTCGACGAGACGTGGTGGAAGGACATGTGGCTGCTCTTCGCGGCCGCGGCGGACAAGACGACCCAGATCCGCATGGGCCCCAATGTCACGCACGTCATCCTGCGGGATCCCGCCCACGTGGCGCAGATGGCCGCCACGCTGGACCAGCTCACGAACGGTCGCGCCGAGATCGTGGTGAGCTTCGGCAACATCTCGATGCTCCCGCAGCATGGGATCGACACGACTGGCATGAAGCCGCTCTCTCGCGTCATCGAGGCGCGCGAGGTGATGCGCACCCTGCTCGACACCGGCGCTGTCACGCACTCCGGCGAGTTCTTCAACCACACCGGCCTCTGGACGCTGGCACGACCAGTCCAGGAGAACCTGCCGATCAAGCTCGGAGCCATGGGCGGTCCGCGCTCGTTCGAGGTCGGCGGCGAGCTGTTCGATGGCGTGCACCAAGCGATTGGGACGTCGCGCGAGACGTACGAGTACATGGTCGAACATGCCCGCAAAGGAGCCGACAAGGCCGGACGCAACGTGGACGATCTCGACCTCGGTGCCTGGCTGGTCATGTCGATCATGGAGGACTCCGTTGCCGCCAGGGAGACGGCTCGCATCATGGCCGCGTTCTACCTGTCCGCAATGCCGGAGCAGCAGCTCAATCGGCACGGCATCAGCGGCGCCGACATCAAGCCTATCCTGGACGCCTTCGCTGCCGGCGACGTTCCCAAGGCGCTGGAGCTGACCACGCCGGAGCTGGGAGAGAAGTTCTCGGTGGCCGGGACGCCGGAGGAAGTCGTCGAGCGCCTCGAGCGCGACATCATCTCGACCGGGGTCAACCACGTCATCGGCGCAATCGTGGACCCCTACCTGGTCAAGGCCTTCACCGGCATCGATATCGCGAACGCGGTCGACACGCACGCGCAGCTGCGACTCGTCCGGGACCGCGTGATGCCGGCACTGGCATGACCGCACCCCCCTATGACCCCGCTGCCGATGGTGGGCTGCAGGAGCAGTTCGTCGAGCAGTGGCGCGACTCCGCGTATGGCTGCTTCAGCTCGGGGCACAAGTTCTGTCGCGAGGTCTGCCCGGTGATGCAGGTCACGCGCAACGAGAACCACACCCCGACCGCGTTTCACGCCAACATCGTGGCCATGGAGCAGGGCAACCTGACGGTCGCGGACGTGGCGGACGATTACGTCCACTGCACCCAGTGCGGCGCCTGCGAGCTGCGCTGCCCGAACACGCTGTTCACCGGCGACTTCTACCGCAACCGGACCCAAACGGTGAAGGTCGTCAAGGCCATGCGCGCCCTGGCCATCCAATCGGGCATCGAGCAGCCGAACTGGAAGCGCTGGGTGGAGGCCACCATCGACGCCAAGAGCGAGCCGGTGCTCGACGTGCCTGTATCGCAGGAGAACGTCGCGCGCTGGTCGGAGGGGTTGGGCCTGCCGATCGGCGGCGAGACCATCCTGTTCGTCGACTGCGAGGCGGCCTTCTACCGGACAAGCGTGTCGCGGTCGACGGCGCAGTTGCTCCAGATGGCCGGCGTCGAGTTCGGGCTCATGCGCGAACAATGGTGCTGCGGCGGACCGGCGGCCGAAATGGGCTATACCGATGCGGCTCGCCAGCTCGCCGACCACAACGTCGCCGATTGGCGATCCTACGGCGCGAAGCGGATCATCACGCTGGATCCGCACGACTACATCAGCTTCACCGAGGACTACGTCGAGTACTTCGGACCCGACTACGAGTTCGAGATCGTCCACATCACCGAGCTCGTGGCCGAGCTCATCCGGGATGGCGCCCTCACCCTCACCCAGCCGATCGAGCGGGTGGTGACGTACCACGATCCCTGCCGGCTCAACAAGCGCAAGGGCATCCACGCTTCCCCGCGCGAGATCCTCCGCGCCATCCCGGGGCTCGAGTTCCGCGATGTCGACCACGTCACCCAGTGGTCGTACTGCTCGGGTGGCGGTGGCGGCCTGCCGATCGAGAAACCGGAGATCACCGCCGAGATCAGCCGGCGCCGGCTCGCGCGTGCGAAAGAGCTCGAGGTCGACACCCTCGTCTCGGCCTGCGTGTGGTCGGAGCGACCGCTCGCAGCAGCCGGCGACGAGCAGGGCATCGACGTGCGGGACCTCATGGAGCTCGTCGCGGAATCGGCGGGGCTCGATCCGCGCGGCGTCCACGGCGCGGCCGGGCCGCAGCAGGAGGTGCCGGCGTGAACACCTTCGTCGCCATCGGTGACACCGTGGTCGATGAGCTGCGCGCCATCCTCGGCGACGAGGGCGTGCTGATCGGCAAGGCCGCGCGCTACAACCGGACCCGCGTCCCGGCGCCGTTCCCCGTCCACCGCTGGGCGGAGTATGTGCCGGACCTCGTCGTCCTGCCGCGCACCGCCGAGCAGGTCAGCGAGGTCGTGAAGCTCGCGAACCGGGAGCGCATCCCGGTCGTGCCGCGCGCCGGCGGGACGGGGCTCAACGACGGAGCGCTCCCTCTGAAGCGCGGCATCGTGGTCGACATCAAGCGCATGAATCAGATCAAGGAGGTGGATCTCGTCGACCGCACGGTCACGGTCGGCCCCGGCATCAACATGCTCAAGCTCAACGAAGAGCTGCGCAAGCACAACGTGATGTTCCCCGATGACCCCGCCTCCTACCCCTGCTCGCTGGTCGGCGGACGCATCGGCACCAGCGGCTGGTCGCTCATCGGAGGCCGATACGGGCATACCCGCGACCTCGTCATCAGCTTCCAGATCGTGCTGCCCACGGGCGAGATCATCGAGGTCGGCGACGGCGGCGGACGCAAGATCCGCAAATCGTCCAGCGGCTTCCAGCTCAAGCACCTGTTCATGGGCCACCAGGGCACGCTCGGGATCGTGACCGAAGCGACGCTCGAGCTCGTGCCGCGGCCCGAGATGGAATTCGCGGCCTTCTTCCACTACCCCTCGTACACCGCGGCGTGGGAGTCGACCGGCGCCCTCGCGAAGTCCGGGCTCGCGTCGCTCGGCGGGGTCGTCCTGTTCGACGAGTACAAGCTCCGCTACCTGCGCCGCGACGACGAGGCCTACATCCCCCGCCCCGACCACGTTCGCGCGGTGGTCGCCACGGCCCTGTACGGCACCCGCGACGAAGTCGAGCCGGCGGCGCGACGCATCATGCGCATCGGCCGCGAGTCGGGCGGGACCTACCTCGGCGATGAGATCAGCTCCGGCGACTGGGCCTCCCGCCATGACCGGTATGCGACGCCGCTCCACGGCAGGTTGGACACCGGCGAGGTGGTGCCCATGAGCTGGCACTGCGAGGATGCCTCGATCAACTACAGCCAGCTCCCCGCGGTCATGGAGAAGTGGCACGCCATCACCGCCAGGTACGCCGAGAAGACTGGCATCCTCGACGACTGGGGCATGTTCGCGTACACCAACGGCGCCTACAAGCCGTGGGGCGACTACCTGACCGAGATCGATATCGGCATCTGGGAGCAGAAGCTGTCGGACGACAATTGGCCGGATTGGGTGGCGTGCAAGCGCGAGATCGCGCAGGTGGCGCTCGACCACGGCGGCTCGATCACCGCCTGCCACGGCGCGACGCGCGAGGGCGACGCGGAGCTCATTCCCGTCGAGATGGGTGGAGGCTTCGACGTCATGCTGAAGATCAAGGCCGCGCTCGACCCGAACAACATCATGAATCCCGGCAAGTACGAGCTTGACCGAGCCTATGGCCTCGATGAAAAGGTGTTCCGATGATCGGCTTTCGACTCTCTGCGCAGAAGCCCCCCGAGGCGCGACGCATCACCGATGATGTCATTCAACGCTTTGAGCACATTTACGAGGTCGACCCGGCGAAGATGACGATCATCGAGCAGCAGGACATGCCCGCCTGGGACACCATGCGCATTGTTGACTCACGCTGGGAGCACCTGGCCTGGATGCATGACCACTGGGCCGATGCGGTCCTCACCGCCGAGGACCTCGGCGAGGGCGGTCCGCACCCCGACGGATGACGCTCCGAATTCCGACTGGATCACCGGTAGTTCGTGTTGACGAACCATTTTGGTTAGGATAGCCTAACTCGCGTCGAAACCAACACGAGGACCTACGCTTTGCGACTCCGTTCACGCGTCATCGTGACGCCCCTGGCCATGATCGCTCTCGGCCTGGCCGCCTGTTCGACTCCGACCGGTTCCGCGCCAGAGAACGGCAGCGCCGATGCAGGTGCCTCCGCTCCGACTGAATCCGGCACGGTCACCATCTACTCCGGACGCAGCGAAGAGCTGGTCGGGCCGCTGCTGGAGCAGTTCAGCGAGGCCACCGGCATCGAGGTCGAGGCGCGCTATGGCGACACGGCCGAGATGGCGAACCTCATCCTGACCGAGGGAGAGAATTCGCCGGCCGATGTCTTCTTTGCGCAGGACGCCGGCGCACTCGGGGCCGTCGCCGAGCAGGGACTTCTGACCGCCCTTCCGAACGAGATTCTGGACCAGGTGGATGAACGATTCCGCTCGCCCACCGGCGAGTGGGTCGGGGTGAGCGGCCGGGCACGCGTGGTCGTCTACAACACCGAAACCCTGAGCGAGGCCGAGCTGCCCGACTCGATCTTCGGATTCACCGACCCTGAGTGGTCGGGCCGCATCGGCTGGGCGCCGACGAACGGTTCATTCCAGTCGTTCGTGACCGCGCTACGCGAGATCGAGGGCGAAGATCGTGCGCGTGAGTGGCTGGAAGGCATCGAGGCCAACGATCCGAGCGTGTACGAGGGCAACAACCCGGCGCTCGACGCGGTTATCGCCGGCGAAGTGGACGTCGCGTTCATCAACCACTACTACCTCATGCAGCGCCTGGTCGAGGACCCGGATGCCCCGGCCGCAAACTACTTCCTGACCGATGGCGACCCCGGTGCCCTCGTCAACGTTGCCGGTGCCGGCATCCTCAACACCTCCGAGAACAGCGAGGCCGCACGAGAGCTCGTCGAATACCTCCTCTCGACGGATGCGCAGGAATACTTCGCCACCGAGACGAAGGAGTATCCGCTGCTCGAAGGCGTCGAGCCCGATGGAGATCTGCCTTCGCTCGAGGAGATTGGCACGCCGGAGATCGATCTGTCCGACCTGTCGGACCTCGACGGGACCCTGGAGTTGCTCCAGGACGTGGGCATCCTTTAGCGAGGACCGATGGAGACCGTCGCGCCGCCCCCGGCGGCCGCTCGATCCGCAGCACGCACCCCCGCGCCGCCAGTCTGGCTGATCGGCGCGGGGGTGCTCGTGGCGCTGCTCGGCCTCCTCCCCATCGGCTACCTGCTGGTCCTCGCCGGATCGAGCGAGGACGCGTTGAGCCTGGTGCTGCGCGACCGAACCGTCGGCGTCCTGGGCCGCACACTCCTGCTGGCCGCGACGGTGACGACCGCAT
>JACDHU010000303.1 GCA_013820865.1 Chloroflexota bacterium | reverse complement strand
CTTCGGATCATCAATCGTGACCAACTTGCGTCGATGGGACGAACTGCTTGGACCGCTACGGGCTACACGCCCGGTCGATTGGCCCGAGAGATTGCTCGGCGCAAGGCCGATTGGGACTCGATCGTGGTTCCCGAAACCCGGGCCATAGACCTGGTCCGCGGCGAATTCGACTACTCCGACGAGGTGCTTGTGCTCGGCCCCAACGATGATCTGGCCACGAGCCGCGCGGTGGATGTGTTCTTGGCAGCGTCTCCGCCCAACTAGGCCAAAGCACAGGCCGCTTCGTGCGTTGACGATCGCAGGATTGGCCGGGCGCTATCGTGGTAGCGTCATCTCTCGCGTGTGTTGCCGGGTCGCTTGCGGGCGTGGGTTGATGATGCTCATTTTACGGTTGTGCGACCGATTGCCGGGTGGCCAGAACAGGAGACCAGATGGCCCAGCAAGCGTGGGGGCGACTTCCGCGGTGGGTTCGTCGACTAGGCCGTCATGCCCTGCGAATCAACTCCGCAGTGACTCGTCGGGTGCGGCGACAGAGGCGGCCACCCTGCGTGATCGGCATCCCCATGATGAATCTCCACGAGGCGACAGCCCGCGTCATCGCCGACCTCGACTTCGCCGACTTTGATGAGCTCATCATCTTCGACCACGCTTCCGACGACTCAACGTCCATCGCGTGGCTGAGGCAGATCGCGCGCCGTCCCAAGGTCACCGTCGACCTGAGAGGGATCATTCCCGAGGAGAGCCTCTATCGAGCGTGGAACGACACCATTCGCGTCGCGCTTGCTCGATTCCGCGCACGTGAGGTCGACGTGGTGCTGTTGAACAATGATGTGCGGATTCCGCGTGGTTTCGTGCGCTTTCTCACCAGGGCAATGTGGTCGGGTGACCCGAAGGTCATGATCGCCTATCCCGATGCGACCGCCCAGCGCAAGAACGGCCTTCCCGATCGGACCGAGCTGACGCCCACGAAGGGCCTGCACGCCGATGGAGGCATGACGGATGGGCATTTTGCCCTGAAGGCCGAGGCGTTCCGAGGAGACCTGCCGTTCATCGACGAGCGCCTCAAGTTCTATTCCGGTGACCGTGATCTCGTCCACGATGTGGAGACTCGCGGGTACTACGCTGCTCGTGTCAACGGTCTCCCGTGCGAGCATAAGCTCGGAATGACTCGCAGGCATCGTCGTGATCTCGTCCAACAGCAGAACCGCGACATCGCCCTGTGGTGGGGCGAGCATCGGGACGGGCTCAAATGATGTTGAGTTCTCGGACGGGCGCGTTCCGGTCGATTCGCTCGTAGCCCAGCGGCGCCAGGTCGAGGGTCTCGTAGTTTCCGGTCGCGATCCACTCGGCCAGGGCACGGCCCACCGCGGGTGCCTGCTGAAGGCCATGACCTGAAAAGCCGTTGGCGAACAGCAGGTTCGTGATCACCGGGTGCGGTCCGACGATCGCATTCTGGTCGAGGGTATTGACCTCGTAGTGGCCGGCCCACGCGTCGAGCAGCCGGAGCCGATCGAAGGCAGGCACCCGACGCGCGAGCGTTGGCCAAACGAACGTCTCGAAGGGAGCGCGATCCGCACCCAGGTCGTCGGTGTCCGGATCCACCTCGTTCTCGCGCGGTGAGAAGCCGGTGATGTACGTGGATCCCTCGGGACGGAAGTAGACGCCGGACGGATCGACGGTCAGAGGCGCCGCACCAAGGCTGATCGGTGCTTCGACGTGATAGACGATGCGCTTGCGCGACCGCACCGGCAGATCCACGCCGGCCATGTCTGCCACGTGGGAGGCGCGCGGCCCGGAAGCATTGATGACCCAATCGGCACCGATGCGGCCGCCGTCCGCAAGGCGCACGCCCGAAATCCGGTCGCCATCGCGATCGAGCGCCACCACCTCGCCGACTCTCTCTTCGACTCCCAGGGATCGCGCGCGTCGCCGGAAGCCCTGGAGCAGGGCGTAGGCGTCGAACCAACCCTCATCGGCGAGGCCGAGCGACCCGCCGGCCAGGTCATCGGTCTGGAGCCACTCGAAGCGTTCGTGCAGCTCCGCAGCCGTCAACAGGGCAACGGGAACGTCGAGCGCCCGTTGCACGGCGTGGTTGTGCTCGAGCGTGGCGAGGCCTGCATCGGTGGCGAGAAAGAGGTAGCCGTTCTCGACGAAGTCGATCTCGGGCACCTCGCCGTCCACGGCGAGATAGCGCTCGGGATGCTTCATGAGCTCGACGCCGAAGCGACTGATCTCGATGTTGAGCGGGGTGCTGAACTGGAGCCGAATGCTCGCTGCCGACAGCGTGGTCGAGCTGGTGCGAAAGGTCGGGTCGCGCTCGACCACGACGATTCGGCCATCGAAGTCCGGCCGTGACGCCAGGAAGGTCGCCACGGATGAACCGATGATGGCACCGCCGATGATGACGACGTCGGCACGCTCAACTGCATTCACGCGCCCGATGCTAGCGGCTTACGATGGCGGCATGTCCAAGCGCCAGGTTCGATTCGCCGATACGCTGCCCGCCACCGCCGACGTCGTGGTGATCGGCGGCGGGATCATCGGCTGCGCGACCGCCTTCTTCGCCGCGCGCGCGGGACTGCGGGTGGTGGTGCTTGAACGCCGTGCAGCGCTCGGAACTCTGACCACGCCAGCCTCGACCGGCGCCTTCCGGCTCCAGTTCGACAATCTCGAGGAGGTCGCGGTGGTG
>JACDHU010000302.1 GCA_013820865.1 Chloroflexota bacterium | reverse complement strand
TGTTCGATCTGCGCCCGGAACGTCTCGGCCGCCGCGGCGTACACGCCGCTGCGTGCCTCCCACAGCTCGCCGCGGATGGTGCGTGCCTGCTCGAGCGTCCCGACGATCGGGCGACCTGCCAGCCACTCGACTTCGGGATGCGCCTGCTGAACGGGGGCACCGGTGTCGGAGGTGTCGACGTCGAGCCAGACAGCCACGGGCAGGGTCTTTGCCGGAGCAACGTTCCCGACGACGGCGAGCAACGATGCATCCGCCTTGCGATCCAGCTGCGGAAGCACATCCAGTGATCGCTTCACCGCCTGCTCCAGGACTGTCACCGAGCCGACGGCGCCTTCTGCGGACCGATACGAGCTGTGGATCTCGCCCGTGCGCTGATCGATGAACTTGGTCGCCCACATCGGCTCGCCGATGGCATCGGTCGAGAGCGGACGTTCGTACACGAGCACGAAGTCGTTCGGGGTACCGCCATGGTCGCGACTGAGCTGTTCGCGTGCGTCTGTCGTCGGGTCGGCAGCGTGGAGCGGCGCGGCGGGAAGGGCGCCGACCAGCAGCGCGGCACCCGCTGCCGCGGCGAAGATGCGGCGTCGTCTGTCGCTCATCTGTCGCTTCCTCCCAGCTCCGTGAGCGTACGACATTGTCAGACGTGCGCGGATGCCGCATCCAGCATGGCACCGAGGTCGGGACACATGACCCCATCGGTGTAGGCTTCGTGCATGACCAACGCATCCCCGACCTCGGCTCGATTCGCGAGCAGCGTTCACCGCCAGCGGCTGGCTCGCGCCTCCAAGGCGGCCTCCGAGCAAGGACTCGACGCCCTCCTCATCACGCCGTCGCCCGACTACGCCTACCTCTTGGGGTACCGCGCGCCCGCGATGGAACGCCTGACCTGCCTGGTCGTGCCCGCGGATGGAGATGCTTCATTGGTGCTGCCGCGCCTCGAGGAGCCGCTGGCGCGCCACGAGCTGGGTGATCTGGCCGACGATCTCGAGATCATCGCCTGGGACGAGACCGGTGATCCGATACGCCTCGTGCAGACGCTCGTGGGCAGCCCGCTGCGAGTGGCGGTGCAGGATCAGATGTGGGCCCGGTTCGCGCTGCGCCTGCGTGCGGCACTGGACCCCGCCGAGATGGTGGCCGCCGGGCACGCCATGAGCGCGCTGCGCGCCATCAAGACCCCCGACGAGATCGACCGCCTGCGTTCTGCCGCGTCGGCCGCGGACACGGCGATGCTGGCGATTACCGGTGAACGGCTCTCGGGTCGTACCGAGCAGGAAGTCAGCGGTCGCATCCGTGAGCTGCTCATCGATGCGGGCCACGACGAAGCCGGCTTCGCGATCGTGGCGTCCGGTCCAAATTCGGCGAGCCCTCACCACGTGGCCGATGATCGGCGCATCGAGGCCGGTGACTCGATCGTGCTGGATATCGGCGGGACCGTTGGCGGATATGCGAGCGACACGTCGCGCACGGCATTCGTCGGCGAACCGCCGGCCGAGTTTGCGGCCCTGTTCGCCGTCCTGGTGGAGGCACAGCGTGCGGCCTGCGAGGCGGTGCGGCCCGGCGTGCCGGCCGCCTCCATCGACGCGGTGGCACGCGACATCATCAGCGAGGCCGGCTACGGCGATGCGTTCATCCATCGGACCGGCCATGGGATCGGGATGGAAACGCACGAGGATCCCTACATCGTCTCCTCGAATCCCGAGCCGCTCGTGGCCGGAAATGCGTTCAGCATCGAGCCCGGGATCTACATTCCCGACACGTGGGGTGCCCGGATCGAGGACATCGTGATCTGCACCGAATCGGGCGGCGAGCGCCTCAACACCACCTCCACCGAGCTCAACATCGTCGAGTAGCTCCTCAGCGGCTCTCGCGGTGGGAGCTGACGAGGGCGACGAGCACCTGGTCGATCGCCGCGTTCGCCTCGTGGAAGGCGGTCGTCACGTCGGACACCTCGGCCGAGCGACGGCGAAGATGCCCGGTGATGGCGTCGAGCACCGGGGATCGGAAGAAGAGGAAGGCCTCGACCGTCTCGGCGAGAGAGAGTCCGACGCCCGAGGCTTCCGACCCGTACAAGCCACCCATCTTCTCGGCCTCATCGAGCAGGATCTGGCGTTCAGCCTTCTTGGATGCGGCGACATATTCGATCACCAGCTGGAACGTGCGCTGCCCCCATCGGCGAAATTCGTCGCGCTGCTCTGCCGAGAGCCGGGCCTGCCAGGGTTGTCCCGCGTAGCCGGTGCGCTGCATGCGCCGATGCAGTTCGCCCGCCATCGTCTGCGTCGAGTCCGACAGCCGCTCCATGCCATACCGTTGGCGGCGCGGCGCGTTGATCATGGCTTCCAGGCTCGACCTCAGGAAACGCCGATGACCGCCCGGCGTCTGGTAGCTGTCGACCTTGCCGGTGTCAGCCCAGCGCCGCAACGTGTCCGGTCCGACGCCGACCAGGCGTGATGCGGCGCCGAGTGGCAACCAGGGATCGTCCGGATCGTGAGCGGGGGTTCGGACGTCAGGCACAGAGCGGATGAAACCTCTGAAATCTATGTCGCGGCGTACGGTAGTCGGGCCGAGAAGCGGACGTCAACCTGCTGATCGACGGTATGTCCTTCCGGAAGGACATATGCGGGTTTTAACCCAGCTTTGTCCTTGCCCGAGGACGGTGTACGGCATGGACGAGGCCGAATGCGCCGAATGTGT
>JACDHU010000301.1 GCA_013820865.1 Chloroflexota bacterium | reverse complement strand
GCATAGTCATGCGGATGCAGGTAGCCGCGGCCGTAGCCCTGCTCGCGCGACAGGCGCCGGTGTGATGACGGCCGCAGGCGAAGCGGCACCGGCAGGCGACCGTGCTCCTCGACTTCGGCCAGCGCCGCGAAATATGCAGCCCCGGCACGGTTCGATTTCGGCGCCGATGCCACGTACGCGGCCGCCTGGGCCAGCGCGTACTGCGCCTCCGGCAGGCCGATCATCTCGACCGCCTGCATGGCGCTGACCGCGAGCTGAAGGGCGCGCGGATCCGCGTTGCCCACGTCCTCGCTTGCAGCGATCACGATCCGGCGAGCGATGAAGGTCGGGTCCTCCCCCGCCGCCACCATGCTCGCCAACCAATACAGCGCGGCGTCGGGATCGTTGCCTCGCATGCTCTTGATGAAGGCCGATGCGGCCTCATAATGCTGGTCGCCGACCCGGTCGTAGGCGAGCAGCCGCTGCTGGGCAGCCTCGGCGACGCCCTCCGGACCGATGAGCACGTTATCGTCGAGGACGGCGGCTGCCGCGTCCAGAATGTTGAGCGCACTGCGCGCGTCGCCACCGGCCAGGTCGAGCAGCGTCGCCCGTCCTTCCTCGCTGAGGCCGACACGGCCGGTCAGCCCGTGGTCAGCATCGGCCAGCGCACGGTCGACGATGGCGCCAAGCGCATCGGTGTCCAACGGCTCCAGGCGGTAGACCCGCATCCGTGACAAGAGCGGCGAGTTGATCTCGTAGTACGGGTTCTCGGTAGTGGCGCCGATGAGGGCGATCGTGCCGTCCTCGACGTGCGGGAGGAGCGCGTCCTGCTGGCTCTTGTTGAACCGATGCAGCTCGTCGATGAACGCGATGGTGCGACCGCCGGCCTCGCGCAGCAACTTCGCCTCCGCGACAAGGGCACGCACGTCAGCCACTCCCGAGCTCACCGCCGAAAGCTGGCGCCACGTGCCGCCGGATCGGTCGGCGAGCAGGCGGGCCAAGGTCGTCTTCCCCGACCCGGGCGGACCCCAGAGCACCATCGAGGGCAGGTGGCCCGGCTTCACGACCTTCGTGAGCGCCCCATCGTCGCCGATGAGGTGGCCCTGGCCCACGAATTCGTCCAGGGTCCGCGGCCGCATGCGAGCGGCGAGCGGCGCTCCCGGCGGGGGCTCGGCGCTGAACAGCTCGTCGGACGCAGTGATCCCGGACGTGCGGCGCGGCATCGGTCGATTATGCGGGACGGCATCCGGGCGATTCACTCTTTGGATCAGTGTGGGAGAATCACGCCATCGGTCGGGCGCGCTTGACCGATCAAGGCAACGGCGTCCGCCCAGGAGGTTCCGTGGACGACGGCATGTACGTGTCCGTCTCGCGACTCCGGGTCGAAATCCACCAGGTGGATCGGCTCATTGACGCCTTTCGCGCCCGTGCGGGCCTGGTCGACGCTTTCCCCGGATTCATGGGTCTCGAGGTCTGGCGGTCCGAGCGCAGCCCCGGTGAGGTGCTCATGGTCAGCCGATGGCGGGCACGCGCCGACTTCACGGCCTACATGAAGAGCGATGCGCATCAACTGTCCCATGACCGGATCCCGGCCGACCTCCAGGACGCGATCAGGCTGGAGCGGCTCGACCATGTCACCGGCTACGACGTCATGGCGCGATGAGCGCACCGGTCCCCACCACCGACCCCGGCTTCCCCTCTCAGTGGCTCGAGGTGGCGGAGGGCATCTGCGAGCGCTACTACGCGGAGTTCCCCGACCACGACGAGCGCTATGGGGAACGTGGACGCGCGTACTGCGCGCACGACAATGCCTACCTGGTTGCCTGGCTGGTCGACGCACTGGGCGTGGCCGGAGAGGCGTCGTTCGAAAGGAATGTCGCCTGGCTGCGCGGCCTGCTGGAGGCGCGCAACTTCCCGATGAAGGCGTTCAGCCGCAACCTCACCCTGGTGGGAGACGCAGTGACCATTCTCAGGCCGGAGGATGCCGAAACGATCGCACGCCTCGTGGCAGCCGCCAACGAGTCGTGACGCGTGGGTCGCTGCTGGCGGCGCGGCAGCGGTCGATGGTGCATGACGGCACCCGTACTATCGACGCCCTCGATCGGGGTGGGAGAATGAGGCGACGGCCAGCGGACGGTCACCACCCTGAACAGCCGCCGCCACCGCCGAGGAGGTTCCCGTGGACAACAACGGCATCAATGCGTCCGTCTCGCCACGCCGACGAAACGTCGGAGTGGCTCTGCCCATTCACCTACGGGAGCCGCGACGTTGACCGGGCCGCTCGATGCCGACCGCCTCGCGGATCTCCTGCAACACAGCCCGCCGCGCGAGGCCCGGGAGTTCGCCCTCGGGGCCGTGGCGGGAGGGAATCGTGCCCGCGATGTCTACCTCGACATGCTCGCGCCGGCGCTCGCGGAGATCGGTGACCGTTGGCAGCGCGGCGCCGCCACTGTGGCGCAGGAGCACCTCGCGACGGCGGTCGTCGCGTCGATCATGGCCACGCTCGCGCCGACCCTCGAAGAGGAGCCTGCGGTGCGACAGCGCATCGTGCTGACATGCACCGACGGTGAGATGCACGAGCTGGGGATCCGGATGGTCGGCGACTTCCTCGAGGGGGACGGCTGGGAGGTGCTCCATCTCGGCGCCGCCACGCCGGCGATGGCCCTCTGGAGCTTCGTTGCCGACGTGAGACCGGTGGCCGTCGGGCTCTCCG
>JACDHU010000300.1 GCA_013820865.1 Chloroflexota bacterium | reverse complement strand
TTTCGAGCTTCGGCGATCACGCCGGCGACTTCCTCCGGTCGCGTCGCGCGCCAGGCCGGGATGCCGTACGCCTCGCACAGGCGCACGAGATCGGGCCCGAGCAACTCGGCGGAGTGGTAATTCTCGTCGTAGATGATCTCCTGCCACTGGCGGATCATCCCGAGCCGATGGTTGTTGAGGACCGCGATGCGCACCGGGATCTGGTCCTGCACCAGCGTGGCGAGCTCCTGCATCGTCATCTGGAAGCCTCCGTCGCCGCAGATCGCCCACGTCTCGCGCTCCGGCGCGCCGAGCGCCGCGCCCATGGCGGCCGGGACGGCGTAGCCCATGGTTCCCAGCCCACCGCTGGACAGGTGCCGATACGGATGGCGGAACCCGAAGTAGCGCGCCGCCCACATCTGGTTCTGGCCAACGTCGCTGACCAGGGTGGCCTCGTGGTCGGTGGCCTCGCCGATCTGGTCCACGACGTAATCCGCTGAGAGCCGACCTTCGCGCCACGAGCCGGAGCCGTGCCACGAGCGGGTCGCGCTCAGCGCTCGCCAGGCGGCCAGCTGCTCCATCCACTCGGTGCGCGGCTCCGATTGTGGGAGGCGGCGCAGGAGGGCCGCCAGGAGGTCGCCCGCATCGGCCACGATGCCAAGGTCGGTGCGCACGTTCTTGCCGATTTCGGATCGGTCGACGTCGACGTGCACGATCTTCGCGTTCGGTGCAAACGTGCTGGTCTTGCCGGTGATGCGGTCGTCGTAGCGGCAGCCGATGCCGATGAGCAGGTCGCACTGCTGGATCGCCTTGTTCGCGTGCATCCAGCCATGCATGCCGGCATAGCCCGCGCTGAGACGATGCGCCTCGTCGATGTTGCCGATGCCGAGCAGGGTGTGCGCGACCGGGATTTCGGCTCGCTGTGCGACCTCCAGCAGCAGGTCAACGGCGCCGGCGATCTGCACGCCGTGGCCAGACAGGATGAGGGGGCGTTCGGCTTGCGCGATCATCTCGGCGAGGTCATTGGCCGCGGGGATGTCACCACGGACTGGTCGCAGCAGGCCGGGAAGGCGCAGCTCATGGGCTTGCGGATGCGGGACCGATGTCTCGGCCTGGAGCACGTCCTTGGGGAAGTCGAGCAGGACCGGTCCGGGCCGACCACTTCGTGCGATCTCGAAGGCCTCGGCGATGGCGTACGGAACCTCATCCGGGTCCATGACCACGGTCGCGTACTTCGTGACCGGCAGCGCGATGCCGACGATATCGGTCTCCTGGAAGGCGTCCTTGCCGAGCAGTGCGCGTGGGACATTGCCGGTGATGGCGACCATCGGGACGCTGTCCATCATGGCGGTCGCCAGGCCGGTGACGAGGTTGATGGCTCCTGGCCCGCTTGTGGCGATGGCGACGCCGACGCCGCCGGTGGCGCGACTGAATCCATCGGCCGCGTGCGCGCCGCCCTGCTCGTGTCTGACGAGGATGTGTCGGAGCGGAAATTCACGCAGGACGTCGTAGATGGGCAGGACCGTGCCGCCGGGGTACCCGAAGATGGTGGTCACGCCCTCGCGCACGAGACCCTCGCACACGGCACGCGCGCCAATGCGCGGCGCCACCTGTCGGTCGGAGCCTTGGGCGCTGGTCGGGATCTGGAGTGCGGTCATCGGTGCGGATTCCTCGTCATCAAACAAGAATCCCACCGAGGCTCTTGGCCTGGCGGGATGTGGGGTTGCGCTGTTCGGGTGCCTGTGTGGCTAGCCGGTCGAGCGTCCTCCATCCCGCCATCCAAGAAGGATGACGAGCCGAAGAATGCTGATAAGTACGAGCACGCCGAGGGCGCCGGTCGAATCCCGGCGCACGGTGTGCTCAGCGGCGATCACGCCGCGCTCAACTGCCATGGGTGGACCCTAACAGGGTTGTCAACCCCTGGGAGGGTGCACTTGCCGGCGCAAGGCGCTCGGCGTCAGCCGATATATCACTAACGATATATTCGTTGACAGTATCGGCGGCCGCCCGGACCGCAGGTCATCAGGTGCCAGAACGGTCGAGGTTCGCTCTCAGCCGCGCGCCGGTCGTGACCGCACCTTCAGACGCCGATGACACCAGCGCCGCGTACTTGGCCATCACGCCACCGGTGTAGCGATGCGCCGGAGCCGACCAGGCCGCCTGCCGTCGCGCCAGCTCGTCGGCCGGCACGCGCAGATCCAGCCTTCGCGCGTCCACGTTGATGACGACGATGTCTCCCTCTCGCACCATGGCGATCGGCCCACCCAGCGCAGCCTCGGGCGCAACGTGCCCGATCATCAGCCCATGCGTGCCGCCGGAGAACCGGCCGTCGGTGATCAGCGCGACCTCGCCACCGAGCCCCTCGCCGACCAGCGCGCCGGTGACCGACAGCATCTCCTGCATGCCCGGACCGCCGACCGGGCCCTCGTAGCGAATGACGACGACGTCTCCGGGACCGATGCGCTGCGCGCGAACCGCGTCATAGCAGGCGCCTTCCGAGTCGAACACCCGCGCAGGCCCACGGAATGTGCGCATCTCGTGGCCTGCCAGCTTGATGACACAGCCGTCGGGGGCCAGCGAGCCACGCAGGATGGCGAGACCCCCGGTGGGCTTGATCGGATGCTCGATTGACACGACCACTTCCTGGCCGATGGTCTCCACGGCCGCCTCCGCCACCTCGCGAAGCGTTCGCCCATCGACGTTGCGGGTGGTGCCGTCGAGGAGGTCGC
>JACDHU010000055.1 GCA_013820865.1 Chloroflexota bacterium | reverse complement strand
GCACTCAGGGCATATGCGCCCGCCTCCAGCCACTGCTGCGGGATGCGAAGTACGAACCGGGGCGGTCTTGCCATTGTCATCGCAAGACGCGGCGACAATACTGCACAACCATGGACTGGCGTGACCTCCTCCCGGGCATCATCGGGTCGTTCGTCGGCGTCATGGGCTGGCTGGTCGTCGGGATCTACATCCAGCGCCGCCAGTTCATGCGCCAAGCGCGGAACGCGGCGAAGGCCGTGTACTTCGAGCTCGACGTGAACCGATCGACGGTCGCCGTAGCGCGCGAACACGGACTCTTCGCCGATCTCGATCGCTCTTCGTTCGAGCGCCTGCTTCCCGAGCTCGCCACGCTGCTCAAGGCCGCCGAGCTGCGGGCCGTGGTGGACGCGTACATGACCCACGCCGGATACCGGCAGCTGGCGTCGCGCGACGACCTGCCGGCCGAGGTGCGCCAAGGCGCGCTCGGGACGTTCGTCGAGACCCACCGGCGCGCACTCTCGCCGCTGCGGGCCCGAGCCTTCAGCGCTACCGAGACGAGCGCGCTTGATGCGCGGCCGGCCGATGCCAGGGCGAAGCCGTGAGCGTCAGCGAGCACGAGCGGGTGATGTCACTGTTGTCCGAGATCATCACGACCCACGACTGGGACCGCCTTCCTGATGTGCTCCATGATGACGCAATCCTTGAGTACCCCCAATCCGGCGAGGTGTTCCGGGGCGTGGCGAACATCCGTGCGCAGTTCGAGAACTACCCGGACCTGGACCCAGGGACGTCGCAGCTGGCGGAGGTCATCGGCGACGAGGCATACGCCCTCACGCCGTCATACACCGTCATCCGGGTCGAGGGCAGCGGGCGCCGGGGTACCGCGGTGATCCGCATTCGCTACCCGGACGGCACCCATTGGTGGGGCATCAACCTGTTCCAGCTGCAGGACGGCCGCATCAGCCGCTCACGCACCTATTTCGCCGCCGATTTCGACGCGCCGGACTGGCGCGCGCCGTATCGCGAGGCGCCCTGAGGGCTCCGCCGATGGCATGCCGTCCACGACTGACGCCGATGTCCAATCTTCTTGACATCGTGTCGCCTCTGCTTTACAGTCGCCGATGTCAAAGATCCTGTACATCGGAGCAAGCGGCATGTCGTACGAAGAGCGCGGACAATGGGTGTACCTTGCCGCCACCACGATCGCGTACGCGGCCTACCTCGTCCTCATGCTCGGACGCGCGGGGACGACTCCTCTAACGGAGATCGAGTACCAGCCGATCCTGCTGTGGACGATCGGGGCGGCGGTCACGGGCTCCATCCTCGGGCGCATAGCGATCGAGATCGTCCGCCCCAGCGAGTCGCACCGGGAGGATGTGCGCGACCGGGAGATCGGCCGGTTCGGCGAGTACGTGTCCGGCATGATCCTCGGCATCGGCATGGTCGGTCCGTTCATCCTCACATTGGTCGAGGCCGACCATTTCTGGATCGCCAACGCGATCTACCTCGTCTTCGTCGTCCAAGCCGTGGTCGGCGCGGTGATCAAGCTCGTCGCGTACCGACGAGGCTTTTAGACCGATGGTCCGCCCGACGCGGGTCACAAACGACATCCGCCGGCTGCGTTTCGCGCACGGCGAGATGACCCAGGCCGAGCTCGCCGAGCAGGTCGGCGTGACCCGCCAGACGATCATCGCCATCGAGCAGGGCCGCTACTCCCCGTCTCTCGAGATGGCCTTTCAGATCGCCCGTGTCTTCAGCGTCCCGCTCGATGATGTCTTCCAGTACCCAGCCACCACGAAGGAGCAATCACGATGACCACCACGACCGATACCGCCCCAAAGCCGGGTGGAAAGCTACCACCGCGACCGGTGATCCGGGCCGCCTGGGTGATCCACCGCGCCATCCACCGGCTCACCAGCGGCCGCATTGGCCTGCGACCGGCATCCGAGAAGGCCTGGGGCATGATGCGGCTGAAGACGATCGGCCGGAAGAGTGGCCGCGAGCGAGCCGCCATCCTCGGCTACTACGAGGACGGGCCGAACCTAGTCACCATGGCGATGAATGGGTGGGGCGCGCCCGAGCCAGCCTGGTGGCTGAACCTCCAGGCGCATCCGGACACGACGGTCGAGCTCCACGACCGCACCCTCGCCGTCCGGGGCCGCGCCGCCACCCCGGACGAGCGCCCGCGCCTGTGGGAGCTCTGGCGCCGATACGACGGCGACGAACTCGACGCTTGGGCCTCGCGCCGGCCGCACGAGACCGCCGTCGTGATCCTCGAGCCTCATGGAGGAACGGACTGACGCCAGCCGCCCGGACTAGGTGCCGGCCAAGCCGACGGTCTCCAGCTCCGCCTCGACGAGGCGATCCACCCGACCCGCGCTCCAGTCACCGAACGGATCGGGCGTGAACTCCAGCAGTCGGTCGTAGTCGAGCCGATGCAGCGCGCGCGAGGCCAGCAGGTGATCGAGATCGGTGCTGCTGGGCGAACGCGAGGCGGCCAGTCGTCCGCGCCGGATGGCACGCGCTCCCGCGTTCAGACGTCGGATGCGCTCCACGCGCCACGGGAGGTACCGCGTCAACCATGGAATGACGGCGACGGCCACCACGATGAGGCCCAACAGTCCCGCGATGATGAGCAGCAGACGCTCGACGTCCAGACCGAACTGGATCACAGGGTCGGCGGTGGCGCCAAAGGCGCCAAGCACGCGGGTGGCGGCCCCTTCCCCGACAAGCGGGATCCCCTGGAGCACACCGGCCACCTCCTCACCCGAATCGCGGATACCGAAGCCACCGTCACGGATCAGGCGGCCCGCGCCGGCCAGCTCCGCGAGTCCAGCGTAGAGGCGAATGCCGAGCGTCACCCACAGCCCGAGCCATGCGATCGTCGCGACATCCATGGCGACCTCCCGAAGTCGCGGCCCGCGCCGCTCGCTCCATATCAGCACCATGGCAGTCCTCCTGAATTGTCTTGCTCGCCGATCGCCACTCGCCCGGCTCCTCGAACGTTACGTCAAGGCGCGACCACCACGGGGGACCGATGCGCTCAGCGAGTGCCGCTCCTCGCTCACCTCGACGAATTCGGCCGGACGCGGTAGCACTCGGTGCGACTAAAGGCGAAGGAGCCGCCGCTCCACCGTCCCCTGTGTCATCCGGTGCAACCCACGACGTGTGAGCTCGGGTTCGTTCGGTTTAGTGTCGCCCCGTGCAACCGCAAGGGCGACTGCGCCCGCGGCCTGGTCAGGCGGCGGGAAGCTCGAGGAAGAACGTCGCGCCGTGCCCGAGAACGCTCTCAACCCGGAGCTCTCCGCCCATGGCACGAGCGAGATCGCGGCTGATCGCGAGGCCGAGGCCGACACCATGCCGTCGCCCGTCGCCGCCGATGCCATCCAGCCGGACGAACGGCTCGAAGATGCGCTCGATCTGCTCCGGCGGGATGCCTGGACCACGATCCCGAATGCTGAACCGCACTCGGCCGGACACCCGCTCCACCTGAAACGAGATCGCGGTGCCAGCAGGGCTGTACTTGATGGCATTGACGCCGATGTTCAGAAGAATCTGCTGCACACCGCGGGCGTCGGCGATGACCGCGCCCGGCGCCGGCTTGGGACTGCGTTCAATGGTATGACCGTCCTCGGCGGCGCGGACCGCGAGCAGTGCCTCAGCACGCGCCACCACCTCCTCGACGGCGACCGCGATCGGCGCCATACCGCGTCTCTCGCCGTCGATGGCGGCGAACTCGAGGATGTCCTCGATCAGGCCGACCTGGTAGAAGGCGGCTTCGCGGATCCGCTCCACGTACCCTCGTTGCCGTTCGGTCAGCGGCCCGGCACGCGCGCGCAGGAGGAGCTCGGCGAATCCCGCGACGCCGGTCAGCGGCGACCGCAGCTCATGGGAAACGATTGAGAGAAACCGGTCCTTGGCGGCCGCTGCCGCCTGCGCCGCGTTGCGGGCAGCGATGAGGTCGTCCTCGAGCCGGTTCCGCTCCCGCATCGGCATCAGGACGAGGTCATAGGCCGGCCCATCGTCCGCCGTCCTGCTCACACCGTTCACCATGACCGGGAGGCTGGACCCGTCCGCCCGGAGGATCGGCACGTAGAGCTCCTCCGCGTGCCCCTGGAGGCGGAGCAGCGGGAAGAGATGGGTGCTGTAGAAGATCCGAGCGGCAACGGACAGGAGGACGTCGATGTGGCGCCCCACCAATTCTTCCCGCGGGCGGCCGACGAGCGTGGCGAGCGTGGCATTGACCAGCCGGATGATTCCGGCGTCATCAAATGAGATGAACCCGGCCGGGGCGGTGTCGAGGAGTGGGTCCACCGATGGGCCGCCTCCGGTCGACTCAGGCAGGGACCGCTCCACGGAAGTACTCCCGCATGGCATCGACGGTCTCGTCCGGATGGCTGAGGTGCGGGGCGTGTCCTGTCGCGCGGAGCCGGTGAAGCGTGCTGCCGGGGATCTGGCGATGAACGTACTCGCCGACCGAGTCGGGGGCGATTGAGTCATCGCTGCATTGGAGGACCAGCGTCGGCACGCGCACATTGGAGAGATCCGCGCGGTTGTCGCCCAGGAACGTGGCCTCGGCGAACTGGCGCGCCACGACCGGATCGGTCGAGCAGAAGCTCTCGTTCATCTCCGCCAAAAGCTCGGGTCGGTCGTCGTTCTTTGCCACCATGGGCGCCAGTGCTCCTGCCCAGCCGACGTAGTTCTTGTCCATCATCGCCAGCAGCACCTCGATGTCGGCTCGCTCGAATCCTCCGTGGTAGTCCGGAGGATCGTTGACGTAGCGAGGCGATGGGCCGATGAGAATCAGCTGCGCGAATCGGTCCGGCTCGGCGTTCGCGGCCAGCACGCCGACCATGCTGCTGACCGAGTGCGCGACGAGCACCACGTCGCGCAGGTCCAGAGCGTGGACGACATCCAGCATGTCCTTGGCGAAGCCATCCAGCGTGCGGTATCGCTCGGGATCGTAGGCATCGCGGTCCGACTTCCCGTGACCCACGTAGTCGAACAGCACGATGCGGAAATCGTCTTCGAAGGCGGGGGTCACGAGGCGCCACATGTTCTGGTCGCAGCCGAAGCCATGCGCGAACAGCATCGGCTGCTGGCCACGCCCGAACACACGCACGTTGTTGCGCTGGATGGCGGTATCACTCATCGGCTTGATCGTACCCGACAAGCGCGCGGTGCAGCTCGTCTCCGCAGGGGAGGTCCCTGTTTCCGGAGGGCATGCGGATCTGTCACGGCTTATATCAGTAGTGCTATATCCGCTGACAGCGGTGGGGGCGCCTCAGGATCGGCGGCGTCGAACGGTGACACGCCACTTGCGCGATCGGGGGTTCTCATGCCGGGCTCATGACGTACGCTAGGACGTCAAGCCCGGGTGGCTTCCAGGCGGTACCGGCAGGAGGGTTCGGTCTCATGGACGTTCGACGAAGGGTTCGCGGCGCATCGGTCTTCGGCTTGAGCGCGGCCTTGGCGCTCAGCGCATGCGGCGGAGCGGCGGCTCCGACAGACGGCGGCGGGGCGGACGTCCCGAAGGTATTCGGTGCCTTCGCGACGCAGATCGAGGAGCCGTGGGACGGAGTGATCCACGCGGCGCTCGAGGGCGAGCAGGAGGAGGGCCGCATCGAGTACTCCTTCACCGACGACATCGGCTATGCGGGCGATATGGAGCGCGTGCTGCGCGAGACCGCCGAGCAGGATCAGCCCGACATCATCTTCGGAGACGCCTTCGGCAACGAGGAGGCGGTTCGCGTCGTCGCGGCGGACTTCCCCGAGATCGCCTTTGTGTTCGGGTCGGGCGGTGGACCCGCCGAGCCGAACTTCAGTGTCTTCGACAACTGGATTCACGAGCCGGCCTACCTCGCCGGAATGCTGGCCGGCGGCGTCACCGAGTCGAACGTCATCGGGGTCGTGGGCGGCTACCCGGTGCCGGAGGTCAACCGCATCGTCAATGCCTTCATCGCCGGTGCGCAGGAGACGAACCCCGACGTCGAGGTCAAGGTCACCTTCCTCAACAGCTGGTTCGACCCGGCAGCAGCCAAGGAGGCGGCGCTGGCCCAGATCGGCGCCGGTGCGGACGTGCTGTACGCCGAGCGCTTCGGCGTCATCGAGGCGGCGCAGGAGAACGAGCTGGTTGCCATCGGCAACATGAGTGACCAGAAGGACCTGGCGCCTGGCAACGTGGCGACCAGCGTCACCTGGAACATGGTGCCGACCGTGGCGTACGTGATCGACCAGGTGATCGCGGCCTCGTATACCGCACAGGACCTCAAGGACTTCTCGATGGTCGCCAAGGGTGGCGCCGCCCTTGCGCCAATCAACGCCGACGTGGCGGGCGGCATCCCGGATGATCTCGCGACAGTGATCTCCAAGCGCGAGGCCGAGATCAAGGCCGGAACGTTCCGGGTGGACATCAACGAGGGCACGCCTCCGGGCTCGACCATCCCCGACGCATAGCCGGCCGCACCGCATGACGGGCATGCCTCCGGCGCTCGAGCTGCGCGGCATCACCAAGCGGTTCGGCTCCCTCGTCGCGAACGACGGGGTGGACCTCGACGTCCGCGTGGGCGAGGTGCACGCGCTGCTGGGCGAGAACGGTGCCGGCAAGACGACCGTCATGCGCATCGCGTATGGCCTGACCCAGGCCGATGCGGGTCAGGTCCTGGTGGAGGGACGGCCACTGGCCCTGCGCTCGCCGCGAGACGCGATCGGCGCGGGCATCGGCATGGTCACTCAGCACTTCGCGCTGGTGGGCCCGATGACGGTGGCCGAGAACCTCGCCCTCGGCCGAGCTACCAGCCTGCGGCTCGATCTCGACAGTGCGAGGCGCCGAGCAGTCGAAGCGGCCGAGCGCTTCGAGATGCGCCTGAACCCCGATGCGCGTATCGATGACCTCTCGGTGGGCCAGCGCCAGCGGGTCGAGATTCTCAAGGCACTGTCGCGTGATTGTCGCGTCCTCATCCTCGACGAGCCGACGGCGGTCCTGGTGCCGAGCGAGGTCGACGCGCTGTTCGAGACACTCCGATCCCTGATCGCTGGCGGGTTGTCGGTGGTGTTCATCAGCCACAAGCTGGCCGAGGTCCGCGCGATCTCCGATCGCGTGAGCGTCATGCGGCGCGGCCGCCTGGTCGCGACCGTGGACGGGAGCTCGGACGAGCGCGCCCTGGCCAGCATGATGGTGGGCCGGCCGAGCTTCGGGGTGGCGCGCGGCGACACCGTCGCGGAGACGGCCGGCGAGCCCGTGCTGCGCATTCACGGCCTGCAGGCGAGCGGAACGCAGGGCCTGCCGGCGCTCAACAACCTCACGCTCGACGTGCGTGGCGGTGAGATCGTCGGCGTGGCCGGCGTCTCGGGCAACGGACAGACGGAGCTCGTCGACGTCCTGTGCGGCATGCGGCAGCCGACCGGCGGCACGCTCCACCTCGGCGAGCAGGAGCTCACCGGCGCGAATCCCACGCGGATGATGGCCGCCGGCATCGGTCGCATCCCCGAGGACCGGCACGCGAGCCTGGTGGGCGACCTCTCGGTGGCTCACAACCTGGTGCTCGAGCACCTTGACGACTTCCGGCGGGGCGGGCAAATCGACGAACGGCGCGTTCGTGAGCACGCCTGGGAGCTGATCGAGCGCTTCGACATCCGGGCGCGCGCCGAAGACCAGGTGGCCTCGCTCTCGGGCGGGAACATCCAGAAGGTACTGCTCGCCCGAGTCCTGTCACGCGATCCGCGAGTGGTTGTCGTCTCACAGCCCACCCGCGGACTCGATGTCGGCGCGACCGAGTACGTCCGCAGGCAGCTGCTTGAGCGACGGCAGGCAGGTGCGGCCATCCTTCTCGTGTCGGAGGACCTCGACGAGCTGATGGCCCTGTGCGACCGCCTCGTCGTGCTGTACGAGGGCAGGATCGTCGGTGCCATGTCGGTGGCGGACGCCGACGTCAACGAGCTGAGCATGCTGATGGCCGGCCGCGGGGACGCGGCCTGATGCGCATCTCGCCCTGGTCGACGCCGGTCCTCCTCGTCGCGGCGGTGCTGCTGACGTTCGCCATCACCGCCTTCCCGATCCTCCTCGCCGGTGCGAACCCGGTCTCGGCGTACGCCGCATACCTCGTGGTGCCGCTGACCTCGCAGTTCACCCTGCTCGAGGTGCTCGTCAGCGCAACCCCGATCATGCTCACCGGCGCGGCCGTTGCGATCGCATTCCGGGCGGGCTACTGGAATATCGGCGCCGAGGGCCAATTGCTCCTCGGGGCAGTGGCGGCGGCGGGCATCGGCACCATGGTCGGGAGCCTCCCTCCGTTGCTCGCCCTGGCCCTCATGGTCGGAGGCGGAGCACTCCTGGGGGCGGCCTGGGCGTTGGTGCCGGCGCTCCTGCGGGTGCGGTTCGGGATCGACGAGGTGGTGACGACGCTCCTCCTCAACCCGGTGGCTCTGCTGTTCGTGAACGGTCTCCTTCACGGTCCGTGGCACGATCCGGTGACCGGCTTCCCGGAGTCCGAACGAATCGCCGCGTCCGCCGAGTTTCCGATACTCATCGAGCGGTCGCGGCTGCACGTCGGCTTCCTCCTCGCCATCGTCGTGGTGGCGGTCGCCTGGTACGTGCTGACGCGGACGCCGACCGGGCTGCGGCTGCGCGCCACCGGCCTCAGCCCACAGGGCGCACGGTTCGCCGGTATCAACGTGTCGCGAACGCTGCTCGGGGCAGCCCTGGTGAGCGGGGCCATCGCCGGCATCGCCGGCGTGAGCGAGGTAGCCGGTATCCAGAAT
>JACDHU010000299.1 GCA_013820865.1 Chloroflexota bacterium | reverse complement strand
TTCGTCACGCCAAGCGCCGAGGCCGGCATCGGCCCAGTGACGGTCATTACCTGGTCCTCAGGTGCGCTCAGGCTGCCTCCTCTTATGCGGTACGTCGGTCACCGTCATGATGCCGCATCCACGATGTTGACCGCTGTGTTGGTCAATCGTCACGCGGCGGGCAGTCTGGGCGCGGTTTGTCCGATGTGGCGGACACCGGCACGCACGAGGCGCACGCCGGGGCGCAGCTCACGCTCATCCATGACCGATACGGTGGACAAACACAGCGCCGCATTGGCCTCGCGTGAAATTTGACCGGTAGAGCGGACAGCGGACCAGGCGGGGATGGGTCAGGTCGTGAGCTGTTCGCGGACCTGGCGCTGGACCCGGCCGAGCAGGGCGGCAGCACCGCGCAGTCGGAGCGGGCTCACGACATCCGTGAGCGAAAGGTGCGCGGTGATGTCGCCGGGCACGGCCAGCACCGCTTCCGCGGACAGCCCGTTCAGGCCCGCATGGAAGATGCCGGCGAAGCCTCGGGTGGTCGGCGACTCCTGCGGCGCATCGGCAAAGATCTGGACGGTGCCGTCGTCCGCGACCTCGGTCGCGACGAAAAGCGGCGACTGGCACTCCGGTACCGATTCCAGGCGCTCGGGATGCTCCGCGTAGCGCTCGGGCAGGGGTGGCAGGGACTGCGAGAACTCGAGCAGCATCTCGAGCCGATCTCGCGGCGACACCGCCGCGAAGTCGTCGACGATCTCGGCGAGCGAGGGCGGAAGGACCTCGGTGGTCACGCCGGCGCCTCGACCTCGCGTTCGATCGGCATGCGAACGGCGTTGCCCCACTCGGTCCATGAGCCATCGTAGTTGCGGACGGAATCGAAGCCGAGCAGGTGCGTCAGGGCGAACCACGTGTGGCTGGATCGTTCGCCGATACGGCAATAGACGACCACGTCGTCCGTCGACGCGAGACCGATCTCGCCTTCATAGAGGGCTTCGAGCTCGGCGCGCGACTTGAACGTGCCGTCCTCGTTGGCGGCTCGTGCCCACGGAACGCTCTTCGCGCCGGGGATGTGACCGCCACGCAGGGTTCCCTCCTGCGGGTAGTTGGCCATGTGCAGGAGCTTGCCGGTGAACTCATCGGGCGACCGAACGTCGACCAGCGGCTTGCCAAGGTGGTCGCGCACCTCGTCGCGGAATGCGCGGATGCGATCGTCATCGCGCTCGACGACGGGGTAATCGCTCGCTGCGCGGTCGGGCGCGTCGGTCGTCATCGGTCTACCTTCGGCCTCCCACTTGGCGCGACCACCATCCAGCAGGCGCACGTCCGGGTGGCCGAACAGGCTGAATACCCACAGCGCGTAGGCCGCCCACCAGTTGCTCTTGTCGCCGTAGAACACGACCGTCGTGTCGCGCCCGATGCCCTTGCGCGACATCAGCTCGGCGAAGCCGGCGGCGTCGAGGTAGTCGCGCGTCAGCTGATCGTTGAGTTCGGTGTGCCAGTCGACCTTGACGGAACCGGGAATGTGGCCGGTCTCGTACAGCAGGATGTCTTCATCGGACTCGACGACCACCAGGTTGGGGTCATCGAGGTGCTCGGCCAGCCACTCGGTGGTGACGAGCTTTTCGGGGTGGGCATACTCGGCAAGCTTCGGGTCGGTGTCGTGTGGAAGGGCCATGCGCTGATCCTAGGCCTTTCAGCGTTGGATGTCGCGCCTCAGGTCGTGGGATCGGCGTCCGAGTCGGGCGGGATATTGGCTTCGTCCTGATCGGTCATCTCCGGGTCGTACGCCATGCCCTCGTCGGGCGGCCGATCGGTCGGCTGCTCGACGCTGGTCGCATCGGCATCGTTGTCGTCTTGACGCTCGTGGTCCATGTCAGCGATTCTCCCCGGCGTTGCGGATATCGTCGTCGTCGGCCTGGTCGCCCTCGCGATGGCCGCGCGGAGGCGCATCGTCAGCGGGCGAATCGCCGGACTCGTTATTGGTGACGGCTACCCGCTCGGCGCCGTCGTCGAGGCCCTCGCGGACCTGCTTCGTGTTCTCATCGGGGTGCTGCCCGATCCAGGCGCCCCCGGTGCGATCGTGGTCGTCATCGGTCATGAAAGGTCAACCTCGGCTGCGAATGACCGATGCAGTGCAAGTCGCACGCCGGACCGATACGCTTCGCGCATGTGCGGACGATTCAGCCAGGGCGAGCCCAGCCACCGGATCAGCGACTACTTCGGAGCCGATGCCGACGACGGCCTGCCCGACGGCCTGTACAACGTCCCGCCGACCGAGACCGTGCGCGCCGTGGTCGGGCGGGAGGGAGCGCGTCGCCTGGTTGCCGCGCGCTGGGGCTTTCGACCGCATTGGGCCGATGAACGTCGCGCCTGGATCAACGCTCGCTCCGAGACGGCCTGGGATTCGCCAGCTTTCGGCCCGTCGCTGCGCGCGCGGCGTTGCGTCATTCCGGCCGATGTCTTCTACGAGTGGGATCGCACCATGACGCCGCGCCAGCCATACGCGATCGGTCCCGCTGACGACGGCGAGATGCTGGCGCTTGCCGGCATCTGGAGCCCGACCCACGATGCGCCGCCGACCATGGCCATCCTGACCACCAGCCCGAATGAGCTGCTCGCTCGCATTCACAATCGCATGCCGGTGATCCTCGACCGCGACGCACTGGATGCCTGGCTGGATCCGGAGGCCGAGCACGGGCTTCTGGAGGCGATGCTGCGCAGCGCACCGCTCGAGTC
>JACDHU010000298.1 GCA_013820865.1 Chloroflexota bacterium | reverse complement strand
GCGGCCGCCGGGGTCGCGCCACCGCCACGAGCTCCTCGAAGATCGGGATCTGATCGGGTGACGGAACGACCGGGGGCATCTCGTCGATGGTAACGGTTGAGCGATTCACCCCGCCGTTATCAACCGCTTACTGGACACCTCGTCTGTCGCGTTCGCCGATGGCGGCCAGGATCGCCTCGGCATGACGGCGGCTGGTGCGGAGCTCGTCGCGCACCCGCGCGACGGTCATCGGCCCGCGCATCTCTTCGACACGGAGCCGCAGCGCCGCCCACATCTCGGCAGGATAGTCGATGCCCGGCGCGATCTGGCGCAGGGTGCCGGCCTGGCGCAGCTGGTCGATGACCGTGGGCGTGATCCCCAGGCGAGCCGCGATTCCCTCAATCCGGGGCGGCTCAGCGCCGAAGGCCCGCAGGCCGTCCATCAGCGTCGTGACGCGTTCCTGCATCTCCGGATCCAGCCCGGGCTCGGACTCCGCCAGGCGCAGGCGTCGCCCACTCCGCGTGAGGCGCCCATCGGTCACGAGATCGTCGATGACCCGCCGCAATTCGGCATCGTCGAGCTCGAGTGGCGTGGCGCCGCGATGACGCGATGGCGGCCGGCGCGCAGCAGCAGTGCGCACGCGCGTCACAAGCGCGTCCATACGCAAGTCGACGGCCAGGGGCTGCTCTCGGTGAAATCGACGGAGCGCGGCCAGGGCAAGTCGCTCGGCGATGCGCCGCTGCTCGGGGTCAATCGACCCGATCGTCACCCCGGCCCGGTCCCCGACAGGGCGATCCGGATAGCCTCTGACTCCTCATCCGAGAGCTGATTCGTGGATGCCCCGGCCTCGACGGGCTTGGCGAAGATGCGGGTGTTCGCCCTTCCGTGAAGACCGCTGAGGACGATTCCGTCCCGCTGATCGTCGAGCAGGGCGATCGCGAAGCTCTGATCCGACCCGGTATCCTCGAACGGGTTGAAGCGCACCATGCCGATATGCTGAAGGCTGCGCCGCGTCCGTTGCTCGATAGTGACGTGCATGGCCTCCATCTCGCCCATCCGCTCGGAGGCGCGCTCGACCGCATCGGCATTGCCCGCAAGAAGATCGTGGAGCGACGTCGCACCCATGGGTTCGCGCACGATCTCGCGATAGGCGCGGACCGCACGACCGAGCCGCAGGCTCTGAGCCATGACCGCGATCAGCAGCAGCACGACGAGCGCGCCGAGCACCCCGAAGGCGATGGCGAGGTTGTCGAGGAGGAGGCGGTTGAGATCGGGCATCGAATCGGCGGTATCATAGCCGTCCTACCCGATCACCCACCCACCCGAGGTACCGATGGCCCGACGAGTCGGCAAGGCCGCCAACCGCAAGGCACGCCAGCGGAACGTCCCGCGTCCCCCGCGTGCGGTCGCCCCCGCCCCGCGGTCCTCATCGCAGCCGGTGCCGCCGGTCGGGACACCCGACGCACGCGAGGCCATCTCACTCGATCCGCCGCCGCCTGTCTCCGCTCCCATTGCCGCCGGCGCCAGCTCGACGCTCACGACGCGGGAGCGCGCAGAGTATCACTACGTCGAGCGGGATCTGCGCAACATCGGCATCCTGACCGCGGCCATGGCCGTCATGCTCATCGTCGCCTGGCTCGCCTTCTCGGGGCTCGGCCTCGTCGGCTAGGGTCGCCGGGTTGGGGTCACCGGGGATATGACCGAGCGGCAGATGCCGTCGGGGTGGCAGGACTATGGTTCCGTGCCATATCACCAAATCGGGCTAGGGTCCGTCCATGACCCAAACCAACGGCGTTCGCCATGCCGGCCGCCCCGCATCAACAAACGCCACGGCGCTGCGCGATTCAACCGGCGAACTCCAGGGATTCGCGGAGCTGAGTCACGACCTGAGTGAGCGCACGGCATCCGAGGCCCGCTACCGCGGACTGCTCGAAGCGGCTCCGGACGCCATGGTGGTCGTCAACCAGGCCGGCGAGATCGTCCTGCTCAACGTGCAGGCCGAGCAGCAGTTCGGCTATCGCCGCGACGAGCTCATCGGACAGCAGGTCACCAACATCATTCCGGTCGGCTTCGCGGAGCGCATCATCTCCGACGGCACGCGCACCGCGGCCGAGGCGCTGGCACAGGAGATCGGAACCGGCATCGAGCTGGTCGCACTGCGCAACGACGGCAGCGTGTTCCCGATCGAGATCATGCTCAGCCCGCTCGACACCGCCGAGGGCCGGCTGGTCACCGCCGCCATTCGTGACATCAGCGTGCGCAAGGCGGCCGAGCTGACCCTGGCCCAGACCGAGGCCCGCTAGAGCTCGCGTTCATCCAGGCTCACCACTGTGAGGAGGCGCAGGGCTACTACTTCAGCCGGCCAATCCCTGCCGATCAGTTCGGCGCGCTGCTGGCGTCCGGACTCGATTCAGTGCATGACGCAGGCACACCGGTGCCGGTTATCCTGACCTCTCGTCGCCGCCGCGCCCCCGTGCCTCGAATCGCAGACGTCGCAGGCGCTGCAGCCGCTCCGCGATCTTGAGTTCCAGGCCCTCCTCCGACGGCTCGTAGAAGACGCGGCCGACCAGAGCATCGGGCAGATACTCCTGGTCCACGTCGGCATCGGCATAGTCGTGGGGGTGCAGGTAGCCGCGGCCGTAGCCCTGCTCGCGCGACAGGCGCCGGTGTGATGACGGCCGCAGGCGAAGCGGCACCGGCAGGCGACCGTGCTCCTCGACTTCGGCCAGCGCCGCGAAATATGCAGCC
>JACDHU010000054.1 GCA_013820865.1 Chloroflexota bacterium | reverse complement strand
GGTTCCTTCCTTGACGATCACTTCCTCCGCGGCGTACGTGCGGCGCATGCCGACGTCGGCCAGTCGACGCCTCACGCGATCGGTGAGCCCGGCCAGAAGAGGGATCGTTGCCAGTTGTTGTTTGAGTTCCACGCGAACATCCTCCGTGCGCGCCACGTGCCGATTTGGCGATTGTTGGTTATCGTACTGCGCGCTCACGCGCTCTGGCGAGGGCCACCGGCGTCGAGAACCTCCGCGCGCCCAAGGGCAGTCTCACGACGCCGGATCTGGATCGTTCGAATCTCGGCCGGCCCGAGATCGATCGCCAGGTGGTCGTCGCGCACGGCGAGCGACGCCCCCGCTTCGCCGCGCAGGCTCGCCTCGCGGGCATCAGTGATGTCCCCGCTCAAGGTCGCGCGGCGCGAATCGGCCGCGAGATTTACGAGGCGCACCTCCAGCCAGCCATTATCGCGACGGCGCAGCGAGGTGAGCGCGACGTCGTCGCCGGTCAGGCTGAGGGCAGGCACGCCGGCACCCTCCGGTGGCCAGTCGGCGTCGTCTGCCCCGGATCCGGGCGTGCTGATGAAGCCGTTGCGATAGTGCTCCGCGGCTTCGACCACTCCCTCCGACCAGTCACCTGCATGAGGAAATATCGCGAACTGCATTCGCCATCGGCGGCGCATCTGCGCATTGGGAATCGGGATGGCCGGCCCGGCGGGATCTTGGCGGTACGGGTTCTCGTTGCGGCTGATGAGGCCGATCGAGCGCAGCACGGTGATCGCGAGTTCGCGACCGTTATCGGCCAGCTCGTACTCGGCCAGGTGCTCGAACAGGATGGCCAGGCCGCCCGCATCAACCCAGCCGTGGGCAGGATACGTGCCGAGCGGTTCCTCGCGGTAGCCACCCTCGCCCGTCATCTGACGCTCGACGACCGCGAACTGCCCTTCAGCGTGCGTCGTGTCCGCTCGTCGGGGGAGCGGTGCATGGAACCGAACGCGATGATCGTCCGAGCGGTTTTCGAAGCCGATGCCGATGCGTACGAAGGGCTCGCCGGCGCGCAGCTCGGCATGCATCGTCACCTCGGTCGGCTTCGTCACGGGCGTGCGCGCGGAGCCATCGCTGAGCACGGCTCGCGGCCACTCGTAGGTGCGCTTGACGGTGAGCCGACCGCGGATCGGTCCACCCAGGTCGGCGTGGATGTCGACGGAGTCCGGCGCTTCGATGACGGTGTCTGCGGCCGGTGGGCCGTAGTTGTACGAGTCGCCGAAGTCGCCACCGTTCACGATGCGGCCCACGCCGCTGACAGTGGACCCCTCGGCCGTCTCCAGTCGCAGAGTGCCGTCATCGTCGACCGCGACGGACAGCAGCCCATTGGTCATGTGGCGTCCGTCGCGAGCCATCTTCACCCCGTCGGCGACCTCGCCGTGGCCCTCGACCGCCCGGACCGCCGTGAAACCGAGTGCTGGCGCCGGGACCGATGCGGCCAGCGTCCGCCTCGGGCGCGCCACGATCCGAATTTCCCAGATGTCGTCCGGTGCCGCGCGCATGGCGGCCATCACCTCGGCACGCAGGCCGTCGACGTCGAGCCACGCAGGATCGGGATCGTCGTCGACCTCGAACAGGACGGTGCGGCCGTCGATTCGATAGCCGTTCCAGGCGTGATCGAAGATCTCGCGGCCGTGGAATCGACGGAAGAGCTCGTCGACCTGGTCGCCGCGTAACTCGGCGCTGAACAGGTCGGGCTCCTTGCGGGCAAGCTCCTGCGTGGCGACGCGTGAGCCATCCGGCAGCTCGAGCGCGACGGTCTCCCACACCTCCGGCACCAGGAACTCGGCCTCGACCAGGCTGGAGCGCGGTCGCGGCGACGGATTGAGGATGGTGAGCGCGCGCTGGGGCACGGCGCCAGAGACGGCGAGCGCCGCCCGTCGCGCCAGAGTCGTCGCGATCTGCTCCGCCTCGGCGAAGCGCACCAGCACCTGGTCCACCACCGGATCGATCGAGCAACCGCATATCGAGTCGTGCGCCGAGTTCTCGATGACCTTGCCCCAGGCCAACCGCAGGAACGCCTCCGGCCACGCCTCGGGCGCAACGTGCAGGGCGGTGAGCGGCTCGGCGTAGCGCTCCAGGAGCGTTTCGGCGCGTCCGGCCGCCTGCTTGATATCGATACGGGCACTTGCGACGCCCATGAGGACGTTGGCCCGTGCGCCGGAGCGCATCTCACCCCGCCAGCACGGATCGGCCTCCCGCAGGTCCCGGACGGACTCGATGTACTGCGCCAGTGTGCTGATCCGCATGTTCGAGGCCGAATGAACCTCGTTGAGGCGGCTGACCAGCGCCGCCAGCTCGGGAACGGGCGCGGTGTGATCGGTGCCGTACATCGCCAGGACCGGATCGTCATCGAACCAGGGACGGGCCCACTCGGAGAAGCGTTCGGCGGCGGCATCCAGCCGATCGGGCACCGCGAACAGCCCGGCGGCATTGCCATACCCGCTCGGCAGATATTCCGCGCGAACCCACGAGCCGTCGGGCGACTCCCAGCGGAAGGCGTGGCTGTCGATGGCGGCCGGCACCCCGCGCCAGACGACCGCATCGGCAAGGCCGGCCCTGCGCAGGATCTGCGGCATCTGGGCGACGTGGCCGAACATGTCGGGCAGGTAACCGACCTTCATCGGTCCGCCGAATTCGTCCGCCCGATTCCAGCCTCGCTCGAGGTTGCGCACCAGCGTCTCCCCGCTGACGAGGAACTCGTCCATCAGGATCTGCCACGGGCCGATGGCCAGGCGACCACTCTCGACGTGACGCCTCAGGCGCTCTTCCTGCTCCGGTCGAATTTCGAGGTAATCGTCGATCGTGGCCAGCTGGCCGTCCAGCGTGAACGCAAAGTCGGCCTCTGCCTCGAGCATCTCCATCACCCGATCCACGAGGTCCACGAGCTGCATCCGGAAGCTCTGGAACGGCCGATACCACTCGCGATCCCAGTGGGTGTGCGGGACGAGATGGATGGTGGCAGACGGATCGTGCTTCATGTCACCCTGAGCCTACCGGGTCTCACGGACGTGCACTCTGCGACGAATGACGTAGGAGCTCGTTTCGTGGATGCACCCCGTGCATGGCCCGACCTCAGGCGACCGAAATCTCGGCCTCAATAGGGAAGTGATCGCTGAGGTCACCGGCTTCGCGCAGGACGCGACAGCCGTGGACCGATGCGTCGTGCGCCAAGACGTGATCGATGCGCCAACCATCGTCGGTCGAGATGCGTGCCGGATCGCTGGCGGGCTCGGTGAAGCCGTCGGTCCATGACGCGAAGGGCGCGAGCTCCGCGGCGTCGATCGCCGCGTTCAGGTCGCCGAGTAGCAGGGCCGGCGTCGCGTCGCCGAATGCCTCGACAGTCCGCTGCGATTGGAGCAGCCGTTCGCCCGATCCGACGTGGCTGAAGTGTGCCGTCCCCACCGTCAGCGCGTCGATCTCGGCCAGGAGCAGGCAGCGCGGCTCCCGAATGCTGTCGGGCGCATCGGCGTAGCGGATCCCGGCGGCAGGGTGGGCAGCGCCCTGCGGCTCGACCAGGGCGTCCGTCGGCGCCTGTGGCAGGGCCACGGTCCGTGCCGATCGGATCGGGCGTCGCGACAGGATGGCGTTGCCGAAGGTGCCGACGCCGGTGGTCTCGCCAGCATCGGTCACCGCGAAGGTGCGCACGGCACCGTACCGAAGCTCGATGCCCAGCTGTCGCGCCAGGTCGCCGGCATTGTCGACGAGCTCGGCGTTGCGGGAGATCACGGCCACCTCCTGGAGCGCGATGACATCGGCATCCAAGGCGGAGATGAAGGCGCCGATTTCCCGAAGGCGATCGGCGTCAATGCGGCTCCACCAACGGTCCGGGAACGGCCCGGTCCCGATGGCGGCGCGGATGTTCCAGGAGACGACGCGAAGCGTCGCCGCCACTACTTGACGGAGCCTGCGAGCAGGCCCTGGACGAAGAAGCGCTGGAGGCTGATGAACACGATCAGCGGGACGATCATGATCAGGAACGCCGCGGCCGAGAGGAGGCTCCACTCGGTCGCGTACGTGCCGAGCAGCTGCGTCACCTTGACGGTCATCGGCTGGATAGCGTTGCGCTGGGCATAGATGAGGGACATCAGGAGGTCGTTCCAGACCCACAGGAACTGGAAGATCCCATACGCAGCGATCGCCGGCACCGAGAGCGGCAGCACGATCGTGCGGAAGATGCCCACGTTCGACGCGCCGTCGATGCGCGCCGCTTCGATCAGGTCCTTCGGCAGCGTGATGAAGAAGTTCCGCAGCAGGAAGATGCCGAACGGCAACGCCCACGCCGTGTGCGTCAGCCAGACCGCTCCGTAATTCGTGAGCAGCCCGGTCCCCGATTCGCGGAACCCGGTCACGGTTGGGATGAACCCGACCTGCACGGGGACCATCAGCATCGCCACGATGACGAGGAAGACGGTGTCACGGAACGGGAAGCGCACCCAGGCCAGCGCGAAGGCGGCCATGGACGCGATCAGCAACGGCAGGATGGTTGACGGAATGGTGATGAACAGGCTATTGAGGAACGCCTCGCCGATGCCCTCCGATGCGAGAACTCGCTCGTAGTTTGCCGTGGTGAAACGAGGCTCGAACAGCACCGTCCACCAGCCGGTCGAGCGCATGTCGGCGCTGGGTCGGAATGACGTGACGAGCAGGCCGATCGAGGGCACCAGCCAGACCAGGGCGATCAGGCCCAGGATGAGGTGCGTCGGACCGCGCCCCACGATCCGGGCCAGTCGTTCGCTGAACGTGCGCGGCTCTGGCTTCGCCGTGGTGTCCTGCATGGCTGTCATTGCTGCACCGCCTCTGCTCGGAACCGTCGGATGTTGAAGATCATGACCGGGACAAGCAGGAGCAGCATCACCACCGCGATCGCCGCGCCGTAGCCGAACTGCCCTGACGGGAAGGCCTCCTGGTACATCGAGAACGCGATTACGCGACTGGATGCTCCAGGGCCGCCGGTGGTCATGACGAAGATCAGGTCGAAGAGCTTGATGACGCCGACGAGGAGCGTGACCGCCACGACCGAGATTGGCAGGCTGACCATCGGGACGATGATTCGCCAGAAGATCTGGGGCTCGGTTGCCCCGTCAACCCTCGCCGCCTCGAGCACCTCGGAGGAGATCCCCTTAATGGCAGCCGAGAGGATCACCGTCGCGAAGCCCACGGAGCCCCAGATGCCCACCGCGATCAGCGCCCAGTTGACCGTCGCAGGGTTTCCCAGCACCGACAGCGGGCCGACGTTCGCAATGCCGAGGACGGCATTGAGCAGACCGGTGTTCGGGTCTGGCGAGTAGACGAAGCGCCAGATGATGGCGAGCGACGTGGCGGCGATGGCCTGCGGCAGGAAGACGATGCCTTTCACCCACGCTTCGTACTTCACCCGCGTGGCCATGACGGCGATGATGAGGCCGAAGAGGACGGTGAACGAGACGAAGAAGATGATCCACAGCACGTTGTTCCACAGGGCGCCCGAGGGCGGGAATCCGATCCTCAGGAAATTCGGGTCCTGCGTGAACAGGCGGATCCAGTTGTCGAGGCCCACCCATTCCGAGAACTCGCCGCCGCGACCGCGGTTGAAGCTGAGGAATGCGGTGTAGATCGCCGGGAAGACGATGAATACGGCGAGCAGGAGCCCGGCCGGACCCAGGAAGAGAAGCGCCGCCCAGCTGAATCCGTGGCCAGGCGCCCTCGATTGTTCGCCAGACCCGGTCACCGGTGTCGACGCAGGCGAACTCGCTGCCGTCATACCTCCTCCTTTCGTTCGGTCCGTAAGTACGGCGACGGGGAGGGTGCGCTGTGCATCCCTCCCCGTCGCCGCGGTTCCGTTACTCCGTCTCCCAGGCGGTCGACACCTGCGTCTGGAACTCTTCCAGCAGCGGCGCCATGTCCTCGCCCCGGAAGGCGGACTGCAGCAGGGCGCCCAGGTCGACGCCCGGCAGGAGGTCGGATCCGTCGAAGCGCACGGCCTCGGCGGACGTGACCTGCTCTGCCTCGGCCTGGATGAGGCTCGTCGGGTAGACGCTGGTGTCCACGTCGACGATCGGCGAGATGATCGTCCCGCCCTCGGCCCAGACCTGGCCGGCTTCGGCCGTGGTCAGATACTCCATGAAGGCTGCGACGTCGCTGTCGGCCACGAGGGCCGCCATCACGTCGCCGCCGTAGGTCACCAGGCCCTCGCCATTGCCGTCGATGGTCGGGAAGGGGAACCAGTCGATGGCGGTCCCTTCCTGGCCGGCGAGATCGGGGTTGACGTCGTCGCCGGTGGCGATGCCGCCGACGAAGCCGCCGCCGTAGTACAGCTCAGCCGACGGGCTGGTGCTGAACACCTTGCCGATGGCGTCGACGAATGCCGTCGCGCTGGCGCCGTCGACGCCGCCGTCGACGTTCTCGTCGCTGAGGATCTCCAGCATCTTGTCGATGGTCGCCTGGACCGTGTCATCGGTCCAGTCGCCATCGGGGCTGAAGAGCGTGTCGTAGGCATCGGTGCCATGCATCTTGAGATACATGATCTCGAACCAGTCGGTCAGGGTCCAGCCGTCGGCGGCGCCGAGGGACCACGGGGTTGCACCCGCTGCCTTGATGTCCTCGGTCAGCTGAAGCAGTCCGTCCCAGTCCTCCGCGGGCTCGACGCCCATCTCCTCGAAGCGCTCGGGGCTGTACCAGATGGTGGCCTTCGAGTTCAGCTTGACCATGATCCCGTAGAGCTCGTCGTCGACGACGCCCACGTCCAGGATGCCCGGAGCGTAGTTGCCCTCGATGTCGGCCTGGGCGACCCCCAGCTCACTGAGCGGAATCAGGGAACCCTCACGGGCCAGGCTGCGCAACGTCCCGATGCCCGGGATGATCGCAACGTCAGGCGGCTCACCGCCCTGGATTCGCGTGCGGAGAACGGTGGCGTAGTCGGTGCGATTCGCCTCGTACTGAGCCTCGATGCCGGTCTCCTCGGTGAATGCTGCGAGCACGGCCTCGAAGGCCTCCTGCTCGGTGCCGCCCCACAGCGAGGTGACGACGATCGAGCCGTCGCCTTCCTCGACGTCAGCACCGGTGCCGCCGCTGCTGCCGGGGTCGGCACCGCTGCTGCCGGGGTCGGCACCGGGGCTGCACGCGGCGAGCACGAGCACGAGCGAGAGTGCTGATGCTAGAAATCGAAACTTCCTCATAGGTTCCTCCACCTGTATTCAATGCTGTCGTGGGCATGGCCACGATCGAAGATCTGATGGCCGGTTATAGAGCTAGTGGCTGTCCGACCAATGGGTTCATTTAGCCAGCGAGTGCTTTCTCCGTATCGGGGTCAAAGATGTGCAGCTTCTCCATCGGAATGGCGAATTGCACGTTGTCGCCGACGACGACCTTCTTGTCGGACGGCAGCAAGGCCACGATTTCATTGCCTTCGGTCTGGGCGTGAACGAGCTCCTCGTTTCCAAGATACTCGACGACCTCGACCTTGGCCGGGAAGCGCACCGCGTCGGATTCCTGCCCATTGGCGAGCTCGATGTGCTCAGGACGGAATCCGATGAGGACGTTCGCCCCATCGGTTCGGGAGTCGGCTGCCTTCGCCTGCTGACCGGTCAGCTCGAGCTTGACGCCGCCCAGCACGAGGTTCTTGCCGTCTGCCGTGGCGGTCGCAAAGTTCATGGACGGTGAGCCGATGAACCCGGCGACGAAGAGGTTGAGGGGATGGTCGTACAGCTCCTGTGGCGATCCGATCTGCTGAAGGAGCCCGTCGCGCATGACCGCGATACGATCACCCATTGTCATCGCCTCGACCTGGTCGTGGGTGACGTAGATCGTGGTCGTGCCCAGGCGCTGGTGCAGCCGAGCGATCTCGGCGCGGGTCTGGACGCGCAGCTTGGCATCGAGGTTGGAGAGCGGCTCGTCCATGAGGAACACGGACGGCTCGCGCACGATGGCGCGACCCAGGGCGACACGCTGGCGTTGGCCGCCGGACAGGGCGCGCGGCTTGCGATCCAGGAATTTCTCGAGGCCAAGGATGGCGGCGCCTTCCTTCACGCGCCGATCGATCTCATCCTTCTTGAGCTTGCGCAGCTTGAGGCCGAAGGCGAGATTGTCGTACACGGTCATGTGCGGATAGAGCGCGTAGCTCTGGAAGACCATGGCGATGTCCCGGTCCTTGGGCGCCACGTTGTTCACCACACGGTCGCCGATCAGAAGTTGTCCGTCGCTGATGTCCTCCAGGCCCGCGGCGCAGCGCAGGGCGGTCGTCTTGCCGCAGCCTGACGGTCCGACCAGGCAGATGAACTCGCCGTCGCCGATCTCGAGGTTCAGGTCGTTGACGGCGACGACGTCATCGCCGTAGCGCTTGTAGAGGTGGTCGAACGTGACGGTCGCCATCGGTGCTCGCTCCTGTACTCGGCGGGCTCACATGGACCGGATGGCCCAGGCTCAGGATAGGCATCATAGTACGGGGTGCAACCACCTTACCCGTACCGCGTGCATGCAGACCCTGTGCAGACTCTCCGCGCCACCCCCCGCCGACTTGCGGCACGCCTTTCCTTTGTCGTCGTGTTCGCGGCATTGATCAGGCGCGCGTGGAGATCCCTGCGGCGCCACGGCCGTTCCCGAGCACAGCGGATGGCATCCCTTAACGCGGTGCTTCCATCGCTCTTCGATTCGCACCCGGAGTCGACCCGGGCGCCGCGTCGGGCGATCGGTCTTCACAGTGTGCCGATCGATCGGATCGTGGGCACCATGCGGCACCCGTCGCAGAACACGGCCGACTTCCTGCCGCTTCCCCGGC